>JAPPBX010000091.1 GCA_026702755.1 Candidatus Poribacteria bacterium
TTGATGGTGTAATACTACTGGATAAGAGTATCGTAAACCTTTTAAACTCGTTTGGATTTCTAACAAAAGCAGAGTAGAAACGTGGGTTTCACTTCATTTGCAAACCTTGTAAACTCTTTGAAGATGCTCCAACACCAAAAAGTTTGTTCGCTTGTGGCTATTGATGGACTTGGCGGTGCTGGAAAAAGCACTTTGGCGCGATTGTTGGAAGAACAACTCAGTACTTTGGGTTGGGTCGTGACCGTCGTTAAGCATGATGATTTCTACCTCCCCTCTAATCAACGTGAAAACCAACAAGCGAGGACAATTGGTCGTGACTTTGATTGGGAACGTCTACGCGATCAGGTACTCACTCCTATTAGAGAGGGACGGGCAGCACATTATCAACGGTACGATTGGGAGACAGATGCTCTTGCCGAATGGCATACAATTACTACCTCCGATGTGGTGCTTGTTGAGGGGGTCTATACGATGAGGTGTGAGTTAACAAATCTATACGATTTGAAAATATGGGTGGAATGCCCGAGAGCAATCCGTCTTGTCCGTGGTATTGCGCGAGATGGAGAAAAGGCACGCACCATTTGGGAACAAGATTGGATGCCCCAAGAAGATGACTATGTCAAAACTCATTTGCCTCATGAAAGAGCCGATTTGTCCATAAATGGAGCAAGGTCATATTTACCGATAGATGCCTCCGGTTGAAGTGTATCTCTGGAGACCTTTACTGTAAAACCCTATGAATGACGAAATTACTATTGCCAATCGAACACATTGGGAAGCCGAAGTAATAAAAAAGAACGGCTTTACCATCCCTTGGCTCGACCTTGATAAAGACGATATTCTGAGATATGCTGAGGATCGCCTCGATCCAGTGCCGTATCATCTCTACCAGATCTATCCCGCGTATCTACTCAGAGATGTTGCCCACAAGGACGTGCTGTGTCTCGCCGCAGGTGGCGGGCAACAGTCAGCGGTGTTCGGTCTGCTTGGCGCACGTGTGACTGTGATTGACTTTACGCAGGGTCAACTTGACGGAGATATTGCAGCTGCGAAGCACTACGGCTATCCGGTGAAAACGCGTCGCCTCAACATCCGAGATTTGTCCGCAATTGAAGATGCTTCGTATGACCTCATCTATCAAGGACCTTCTATGAGTTGGGTGCCATCGGTTCATGAAATCTATAGAGGCGTGTCGAGGATTATTCGACCCGGCGGTCAATATCGTGTAGATTTTGGAAATCCTGCCAATCATTTTTGGGAATGGGATGGTGAATTTTACCGTGTCACCGAACCTTATTCTGAACGTATTTCAAGGCATTCAGATGGTGCATTTGACTTTCGGCACTATTTGAGTGATATATTCAACGGACTTCTGGACAACGGTTTTCAGATTGAGCGAGTTGAGGAACGTGCTTGGACGCAGCCAGATATTAATGCTGCGCCGGGAAGTTGGACACATGAAATGGCTTACAACGTGAGTTTCGCCGTTGTCGCGAAGAAAGAGACGTAGCGAAAGAAGGTGGAGGTTTACTGTGGAGGAGTTGAGTATTCGCAAGGCATGTACAAGCGACAGCGAATTCATTTTTACGGTAAAGAAGGCAGCATATAGGGAGTATATAGAACGAGTATGGGGTTGGGATGATACTTATCAACAGGAACGCCATAATAAAGAGTTCGCTTCGCACGATTTTCACATTATCCAGTTTCGTGAAACTGATGTCGGTTTCTTCATCACATCTTCTACTTCCGACACGCTCAAGGTCAATCAGATATTTATTCTTCCTGAATATCAGGGGAGAGGCATCGGTTCCGCGTGCATGACCCGTATTATTGATAATGCCAACCTTGAGCAGATATCTGTGGTGCTTCAAGTGCTAAAGGTCAATACCCGTGGTATTGCCCTCTATCAGCGGTTGGGATTCACAATCGTCGGTGAAGATTCCATATACTTCCAGATGGAAAAATCGCCTGAATAGCAGTAGAAAAATGTTGCCTTCTACCGCTTAGCCCCGTAGCGGGTTTTGCTGGGGTGTTTCTTCAGCATTTGGGCAGAGGTTATTACCACATATGGTGAAAATTCCTAAATTGACCCGTATGGTTGCAGAAGGTCTAATCCCTATAAAACAAACTGCGGCATACAATAGGTTTACTAAACCTGATGGGACCGTGCGGGAAGCGGAGGTTTACTGTGGAGGAGTTGAGTCTTCGCAAGGCACACGCAAACGACAGTGAATTCGTTTTTACCGTAAAGAAGGCGGCATTCCGTGAGTATGTAGAACAGGCCTGGGGTTGGGACGATGGTTATCAGCAGGAACTGCATAATAGGCGGTTCGCTGCGCAGGATGTTTGTATTATCCAGTTTCGTGAGGTGGATGTCGGTTTTTTGGCAATATCTAATACTTTGGATATGTTTAAGGTTAATCAAGTCTATATCCTTCCTGAATACCAAGGCAGAGGCATCGGTTCCGCGTGCATGACACGTATTATTGATAATGCCAATCTTGAACAAAAACCTGTGGTGCTTCAGGTCCTAAAGGTCAATACCCGCGGTATCACCTTCTATCAGCGACTCGGATTCACAATCGTTGGTGAAAGTACGACACACTTTCAGATGGAAAAGTTGCCTGAATAGTTCGATCATACGAGGAAATTATGGCGCAATTCCCCCACAACTATGAAAATGATCTCAAAAATCGCTCCATTCCGAGAGAAGTCGCGGTGAAAGATTTGTCGTCAGAGGAAATTGAGGGTATCACACAAACTGTATTTGTTGCGTCCGAATCCCAACCAGCCGATCTCCTTTTTATCTTTGGGACTTCCACAATTGATGGTGAGGTTTTGGAATCTGTGGCGCGCGATTGTCAGCAGGAGCATTTTCCTAAAGTCATAGTCACCGGTTTGAGTGGGCGGCTCTATTCCGAAACAGGCAAACCTGTAGCACACATAATGCGCGATGAACTCATAACAAGAGGGGTCCCATCAGACGTAATCCTTGTTCAGGACAGGTCAACAAACACACTTGAGGATGTTGCCTTCAGTCTTGATGTATTGGAACAGCATAGCATTTCTCCTGAGAGTATCGCATTTCTGTGCAAGGCGCACCACAGCGGTCGCTGCCTGCGAACCTTGAGAAAATTCTTCCCTTCTCAAACGCTTTCACCTGTTATTTATGTTGCTGAATATGAAGGTGTCAAAGTATCCACAGCGGATTGGTATCAGCACGAAGTATCAAGAGGTCGCGTGTATGGTGAGTACCTACGCATCATAGAATATACAAGGAGGGGCGACATCGCGCATCTTTAAGGTAGCAGGCACACGCCGTGTGCCGTAGCCAGAGCATGGAGTTAAGGTAGCAGGCACACGCCGTGTGCCGTCGCTGGAGCATGTTCATAATGTCTATTGATTTTGTTGAAGCACTCTCCACGAATAATCTAACCGCTATAAAGGCAGCCCCTAAAACCGATGTTCACTGCCATGCGTTCTTCAGCGCACGACGAGGGAATGTCGAGCATTGGCTGGGACACCCCTTAGCCAAACCACCTTCCAAAATGAAAGGCGTTGAGGGGATGATGGAATACGCCGACGCGGTCTTGGCACCTCACATAAAACACCGTGAAGGTTTCGAGTTCGTCGCGGTGTCAGCGATAGACGATGCAATTCAAGATGGCGTTGTTATGCTTGAAATGAGTTTCGACATCCGACTCGCGGACTTCTATCCGAATGGGATAACGGAGCTTTGCGCGTCTATTGAAGCATTAGTTGAGCGGTATAAAGCACAGGTGGATCTGCGTCCAGAGTTGGGCTTTTCTCGTGGAAATGCTGACGACCCAAAGCTAATGGCGTTAGCACACGAAGCGGTGGAATTAGGTTTTTTTCAGTCGATTGATTTATATAGCCGTCAAGAAGTGTGTCCACCAGAGGTTATGAAGCCGTTATTTACAAGAGCACGCGCCGCAGGAATGAAACTGAAAGCGCACGTTGGAGAATTTGAAGACGCGGCGGAAATCCGACGAACAGTCGAAGTCCTTGACTTGGATGAGGTTCAGCACGGTATTGCTGCCGCGGAATCGGTTGAAATCATGCGATGGCTTTCCGAGAATCAGATCCAATTGAATGTATGTCCAACAAGCAACGTGATGTTGGATGGCGTGTCTGATCTCGCCTCACATCCCATCCGCATCTTATTCGACAACGGCGTGCCAGTGACGATTAACACAGACGATCTAATGATATTTGATCAGAGCGTCTCCGAAGAATATCGGAACCTCTACCAAGCGGGTGTTTTTAGTGCTGAAGAGTTAAATGATATTCGACGCGCGTCCCTCACTGGTCTCGGTTAATTAGGAACCTCGCCATTCCGTTGGTGTAAAGGTAATTATGGGCTTTACTACAAATAAAAATTTGACAATGCAAAGTAGGTGTGGTATCATTGACATTAGTATCTAAGATTTATCACCATATTCAGCATTCATGTTGCATTTCACAATTCACCATGTAGAAAAAAGGAATCCTCATAGTGGCGCAGACGCAAAAACCGATTCGCTGGTGGCCTCTTTCTGTTATCCTTAGCCTTGCTGTTTTAGGCATCATAGTCATCTGGATAGTAGAAGCCGGTCATCGCCAAGACAAGGTCTTTTGGATAATCATGGTTGTTATCCTTACAACCTTCCTTGGAGTCTTGTGGCTATTAGGTTTTTCTCGTTTGCGTTGGCGGCTTAAGTTAATTACCCTTGCCATAGTTGCCTTGTGTGTCTTTCTCAGCACTACTCTATTCCAATTCAAAGGATTCAGCGGCGATCTTATCCCTATATTTGAATGGCGATGGCAGGAGAACCCCACGACTTTTCGTCAGGATCCAGACAGCACATCCAATACCGAAATGTCCGCGATGGACTACCCGCAATTCCTCGGGCAGCATCGGAATGGTGTTGTGTCAGGTATCCAGTTAAATCTTGATTGGGACACGCATCCACCAAAACTTGTTTGGCGACAACCGGTTGGTGCAGGCTGGTCAGGCTTTGCAGTCGTTGGCAATTCAGCAATTACACAAGAACAGGAAGACGACTGGGAAAAAGTGGTCTGTTATGAATTACACACCGGCACCATAAAATGGAGTCATCAAGACCGGGCGCGCTACAATGCTCCTCCTGCAGGACTCGGACCACGAGCGACACCAACTATCTCAGAAAATCGAGTTTATACTGTCGGTTCGACAGGAATCCTTAACTGTCTGGACTTTGAAACTGGTGACCAGCTCTGGACAACAAATATCTTTGAAGAGAACAAAGCGGAACCACCGCCTTGGGGTGTCAGCATTTCGCCGCTCGTTTTCAATGAGCTTGTTATCGTCAGTGCCGGTGGTGCAGTCGCATATCACAAAGAGACAGGCGAAATGGTATGGACAGGTTACCGAACACAAAGCGGTTATAGTTCACCACTCGTGACAACGCTATTAGACACCGAACAAATTGTGCTTTTCAACCAAGGTTTAATTACCGCCCATGAACCACTCACTGGCGAACTTTTGTGGAAACAGCCGTGGGTCAAGTCTTATGCGGAATGTGTCGCACAGCCAGTCCCGATTTCTGATGATACGCTTCTTGTCTCAACCGGTTATGGTGCCGGTGCTAAGCTTTATCAGCTCTCGCGTAACCCCACCGGTGAATTTGACGTTTCCATTATATGGGAAACGATAAATCTTAAAGCAAAATTCACCAATATTATTTATTACGAAGGCTATCTGTACGGGCTTGACGACGGTATCTTCGCTTGCATAAATCCAGCCGATGGCACACGTCAATGGAAACGCGGTAGATATGGACATGGACAGACCCTCTTAATTTCGGATGCTCTGCTGGTACTCACCGAATCAGGCGATGTTGTGCTTGTCGAAGCTAACCCAAAACACCATATTGAGCATGCGCGTTTTGCGGTATTAACAGGTAAGACATGGAACACTCCAGCACTTGCGGGTCGTTACCTTCTTGTACGGAATGATCGCGAGGCAGCGTGCTATGAATTACCAGTGATACACACGAACTAATTCGTAAGGCTGATATACGCTTGCCCTTATAATATTTATATTCTATAGATTAAAAATCGTCATTTTTCATTTTTAAATTCCCTTGAAGCCTTATGCACACCGATCCCGGCAGCATAAGGTATTTTTTTGCAGTCTTTCTGAAATTATGCAACCTTTCAGTTAACAAATCGCGTCATTATAGTAAAATCCGAAAATATGTTTACACTTGTCGCATCAACCTTGTAGTAGTATAAGACGCGACAGAACATGTAGATTCAAAGTTGAGTATAGTTACGGATTATGTATATGGAATTCGTTAAAGCACTCTCCACAGATAACGTAACCGCTATAAAAGCAGCCCCTAAAACCGATGTTCACTCCCATTCTTTCTTAAGTACACGTCGAGAGAATGCAGAGCACTGGTTGGGACACCCTCTAACCAAACCACCGCTCAAAATGAAAGGACTTGAGGGAATGCATGCGTACATAGACGAGGCCTTAGCACCTCACTTAGACCACCGCCAAGGTTTTGAGTTCATCGCGGAGGCAGCGATAAATGATGCCGTCCAAGATGGTGTTGTTAGACTTGAAATGAGTTTCGACATCCGGTTGCTTAAGTTTTATCCAGGTGGGTTGACCGAACTTCGTTCATTTATTGAAGCGTTAGTTGAACAGTATCGAGAGAAGGTTGATTTGCGCCCAGAACTCGGCTTTGCACGAGAGTGTGCAAACGATCCAAAATGGATGAAATCGGCACACGAAGCAATAGAATTAGACATATTTCAGTCGATAGATCTGTATAGCCATCAAGAGGCATGTGCGCCTGAAGCCGTCCAATCCTTATATGCCAAAGCGCGCGCCGCAGGAATGAAACTCAAGGCACATGTTGGAGAATTCGGAGAGGCAGAAGAGGTCCGGCGAACGGTCGAAGTCCTTGACTTAGACGAAGTCCAACACGGTATCGGTGCCGCGGAATCGGTTGAAGTCATGCGATGGCTTTCCGAGAATCGGATCCAATTGAATGTATGTCCAACAAGTAACGTGATGTTGGATGCTGTCCCCGATCTCGCCTCACATCCCATCCGCACCTTATTTGACAACGGCGTGCCAGTGACAATCAACACAGACGATCTAATGATATTCGGTCAAAGCGTCTCTGAAGAATATCGGAACCTCTACCAAGCCAGTGTCTTCAGTGTGCAGGAGTTAGACGATATTCGGCGTGCATCCCTCGCGACTGTAGCGGCGAGGTTACCTCGTCCCTACGTAAAGGAGGAATGAACTGTGTCTAACACACAGAAATGGCAAATTCGACAAGCTTTACCCAGTGAAGTTGAACACTTGAGCGGACTTGCCTTCCGATCTAAGTCATATTGGGGCTATTCCGATCAATTTATGAAAGCATGCCTTGAAGAACTTACGGTTGACGAGTGTCATATTGAGAACAACCCTACTTTTGTGATTGAAGCTGTAGGAAACGCAGTAGGGTTCTATTCCTTAGAACGCATCTCTGCTGCCGAAGTAGAGTTGAGTTTCCTATTTGTTGACCCTGCCTTTATTGGAAAAGGTTACGGTCGAAAGTTAATAACGCATGCACAAGAACAAGCGCGGCACCTCGGATATAATAAAATGATTATTCAAGGAGATCCGAACGCTGAACGATTTTATCGCTCAGCGGGCGGCTTGCTGGTCAGCACAAGGAAGTCAGCAAGTATTCCCAACCGTGAACTACCTATATTCTGTATCAATCTGAGAGAATCAGACGAAAATCCCATTGGATAGGCATGTATAAGGCGTATGCTTCCAGACTTGCTATGGTTACTCGACTCGTGGTTGTCTTGCAGATGGATTTCTTTGTAAACGGACGCTTGAGTCTTTCAACGGCAGTTCAATCCGCGCGCCGTTGTGTAGATGTGATTCAATGATGCCAAAAATCAGTTCAGTGCTGGCATAAGCACACCGGACACCACCGCGGGTCGGTTCCCCTGTGTCTAATGAGTGAACAAGGTCTTTAACCAAGTTTGCTGTGCTACTGGTCCGTTCAAATTCAGGAAAGGTTTCAGGGACCTGACACGTCCGCCACCCGGGGACATCTTGCCGTTTACGGAGATGCCACTGCCAACCGTTGTTCCAACATGTAACGGTTCCCCCATCACAAATTGCTTCCCATTCACTACCCCGTGGTGTTAGCAAGGCATGTGCCGTCACACCATTCTCAAACTGAATTGTTCCGCCACCAGACGGATCAACGCGCATCTCATTTCCATCAAAAACTGAATCGCCTTGTGGAAGATAACCTGTAACCCAACTCGCAGCCGCATCGCTATTCAGACGTAAAATTAGGTCAAGATGATGGCTGGCTGAGTTGAAAAGTGTAGCGTTTGAATAGATAATTAGGGTTCGGAGTTTACCAATTTCACCACTGTCGATAATCTCCTTCATCTTATCAAAACCTGTATGCCACCGACGGTTTGTGCCAAGGTTGAAGGCGACATTGTTTCCTTCAACCGCAGATACCATTGCTGCTGCTTCGTCCATAGAAGCCGCCATCGCCTTTTCCGCGTAAATGGCTTTCACACCGTGCTCCGCTGCGTAAACAACAATTTCTGCGCGATGCTCCGGTTGTGTGGCAACACTGACGATATCCGGCTGTTCTTTTTCAAGCATGTCACGATAATCGGTGTATTGGTTCGCTTTTGGGACATTATATCGGTTCCCAAAATGTTCCATGACTTCTGGACGAAGATCAGCACACGCAACAAGGTCAGTTCGTTCTTCAGCAAAAAAGCCTGCAGCATGGGAATAAGGCAACTTAATCGCTTCATAGTCGGGGACTTCGTTATCAATAAATGCACCCATCCGGCTACAACCGATAACAGCGGCACGATACGTTTTCATCTGTATTCTCCTTATCCTGAGTAAAATGATTCGGTGAGTCCTTCTATCACACTCGATCAATTGTTCACTTGATTAGGACTTACGCATTTCCTATTAAAGTCCCCCTGATAAGGGGGATTTAGGGGGTTTAAAGGACGGAAATTACCGCTTTTTGCGTCTAAACGTCCGATATTTACGCAATGTGCGTAAGTCCTGTTGGGAAAAGAATAACCAATTTCGTGCAACACGTCAAGAAAAATCAGTCTAATTTTTTCTTGACACACAGAGATGAATCATGTATCCTTTGACTTTTTACAAATGTCAGGTTCGTTGCAGCGAAAGAGCCTTGAATCGTTTACGTGATGCCGCCCAAAGTGCATCCAAAATTGCATGTAGGTGAAAGATTATTACGTTTTATCATCGTCTTAACGAACACCGCCTTGAATCCTTCGCGAAAATTCGCGGTGATTTGGAGGCAGAGAAAACAAAGGTAATTGAAACGTATGGCAATGTCTGTTTATGCTGGCACAACTTTAATAGAAGCACAAAAAATTGTTGAAGGTGATTACGCAGCTTTTGATTGGCGGGAGCGTGTCGCCTATCGCAAGGTGTATCTTGGCATGAACCCAGCCATTCGGGATGCCGAAAATGCGCTTGACAACGACACGGACAAACCTGTCGTTGTCGCACTGCTACTCAAATCGGAGAAGATGCTTGTCAAAAATAGGGTCAAGCATCTCAGTGCCATCAAAACCGCACGAATTATACCGGACGAGGAACTTCTCAAACGGACAGGCTATCTCTTTGATAACGAAAAATTGGTTGGGCTTCCCGAAGGGGTTGTGATGCGTGCGAGCAATGGTGTTTACCTTGTGCAGTGCGATGTGAATCAATATCAATGTTCGCTACGCGGAAAACGAGATGCGTTTAGCAGAAATCAGCAGGTCTATGTCGGGGATCGCGTCAAAATTCAAGTGGTTGATGAAAGGCATGGGGTCATTGCAGCCGTTATGCGTCGCAAGCGTCAATACAAACGCAAGGGAACACAATCTAAAGGGGTTATTCTCATTCCGAATCTTGATGGACTTGTCATTGTTTCTTCCGTAAAAGAGCCACCCATCTGGCAGCGAATGCTGGATAAATTCCTTGTTATCGCCGAAGCATCAAGGATTGAGCCACTTGTCTGTTTTAATAAAATTGATATGCTTGAAAACCGTTCAGAAGTAGACGCGATGGTCACACTTTACGAGAAAATCGGTTATCCGGCAATCCTCACAAGTGCAACAACCGGTGAAGGAATCGAGGATTTGAAAGCGTGGATGAAGGGGAGGACTTCTGCACTCTCTGGGTTGTCAGGCGTTGGAAAATCCTCGCTCTTGAATGCCATACAGCCCGGTTTGAAATTGAAGACGAACGCAGTGAATCCGAAACGAGGCGGAAGGCACACGACCGCTGCAACCCAACTTTACAAATTGGATTTGGGTGGTTTTATCGCCGATACGCCGGGGCTTCGCGAGTTGCACTTTTACGACATCGAGCCTCGCTTAATGGACCGCTATTTTCCAGAGATGAATTCGCTCCGAGAGCATTGTAAAAAAGGTTCCTGCACGCATACTTATGAGGAAGGTTGTGCGGTGGAGATGGCGTTGAAGAGAGGGAACATCTCGAAGTTTCGGTATCAGAGTTACTGTGAATTTCAAAAATCGAACGATTATAGTAAAACCCGAAAGTAAGAGGGCACTTTCGGAAACACAAAACACCTCACCGCTGCTGGCGAGGTTTGGAACCTCGCCAGCAAAGAAAGCTTCGTGAGTCCTGAACTATTTCACTATGGAGGGCAATCTATGCATACAAAACTCTGCATTATGACCGCTTACGCCGATGAAACCTTAGCACTACTCAACGTCTTGGGGCAGGATGTCGATGGTTCAGTTGATTGGAACAGTAGACTGCAGTTTGAAGGCGTTGATGGAGACAAGCAATGGGTTGTCATGCAGTCAGGCATGGGCAAAGTCCGTGCGGCATCAATGTGCCAGATGATAATAGACACGTATCAAGTGGATACCTTCTTCGAGTTCGGGTTTGCTGGTGGTTTAGTCGATACCTTGAATATCGGAGACATTGTAGTAATTACCGGTGTCTCTGAACACGACGTGCCAAATAGACCCGAAATTCAGCGTGAACAAGAGACATGGCGGGAACGTTTGTTTCAGACTTCTGCATCGTCAATAAGCAAATTTGCAACGACGCTATCAACCAACCCCAATGTTACGATTACAAAATCCTCTGTAATTTGCGGCGATATGGACATCTATAATCGTGAGGTAAGGGACAAGATTGCCAAAGAGAGCGGAGCCGTAGCAGTCAATTGGGAATCCTCGGCAATTGTGGATGTCTGTGCGATTAATAACATCAAATATGTCGGCATCCGCATTATATCTGACCTGTGTATTGAGGAGGATAGCGGACCAATTCCCGAAGAGCGGATTGAACGCTTACACAAATCCACAAACGCGTACGTAAAAGCTTTAGTGAACTTCAATAAATATTGCTAAAGTTTGGACAATTTATAGTAAAGTTCAAAACATATAGATAGGTTTTCAGGAAAGCAACGCCCATCGCCGCTGGCGAGGATTGTATCCTCGCCTTCCCCTAATTACAAAATAATGCTGCCTTTTACCATAAGTTTGTTTGATGAACAATGTTCAGACCTTTTGATATTTTTTACGAGTTTCCACGCGAGCGGAACTCGTAGAAAAGCATTCCATCGGTTTCCAATAGCTGCAGCCCCGAAGGGGCGGTATCTGTATAGAAACCGTTCCTCTCAGGACCAAAGCCCCGTAGGGGCGATATCTGTATAGAAATTTATCACATGAAAACCTGTGGAAAATTGTCCAAAGTTTAGTAAATATTAGCGGGCGTAGGAAAACAGTTTAAAGGAAGCATGATACTGGAAAATAATTTAGTCCATGAAAGAACATGTATCTGATAGGAAACTGATGAAAATACAGGTTGAGGTGCTATTCACACAGGATGAAAATGGATGCCTTCAACGTATCAACCCCATTAGACCTCCACCCTTCCATCCTTCCGACCTTCCATCCAACCTAACCTTGTGGCAAAATATTTACACACCGCTTGACATCCGCTCCACATTATGATAGGTTATAGTGTTAGTGAGTTTAAAATTGCGTCAAAAACAACCTCTCCAGCGGTTAGGAGGAATACACCATGCAACAGGCATCAAACCGATATAACACTATCATTAAAAAAAGAGTTAGCAGCCAATTGCGCTTTCTGCTTATCGGCTACATATTGCTCTTCACTTTCACTTCAGTAGGTTTCACCGATGAACTGAATCTCGTCACTGAAGTGGAATTTCAACCTTTAGCAGCAGCAACCCAACGACTCATTGAGGCGTTGGATTACCTCGGTTCACCCCTTTCTGAAGACGACCTTTCAGCAATCGAGAAAGCCTTGATTTCCGAAGACCACCAACAAGCAGTTGCTGACATTCAAAAAATTCTTGATCCGCACTGTTTGGCTGGGGTCAATATCAACCCTGAGAGCCGCGTGAAGGTTAAGGAAGGTCCTGTCAATAAGGAACTGATGCAGCAAGGGTGGCGCACATTTTTGATAAAGGTTCACAACGAGGCGGGCGTGACAGCACCCTTGGCAGCAGAAAGCGAAAATTCCGCACCACTTTATAAGCGTTCCACTGGAAGACCTGATCCAGAGACGACCATCCCGAAAAGCGAGATTCCGCATCGGTTCCTTGATATTGATATCTATGCCAATCCACCCTTGAAACCAAGTCTTTCCGGTTTGGAATTGGAATATCGTATTGTTCAACTCTACAGTCGCGATGCTGGGAAGCGAGAGGCGATGCTCGGTTTCAACGTCGGTCAGGGGACCCAAGACATTGGATTCCGCAGTGAAGTACCGATCCTGTTCAACTGTGTGCCAGCGGTGGAGGTAACCTTGGAGGTGTTAGATTTCGACGGAAAACCGACAACCGCTGCGTTTATCATTCGCGATACACTGAATCGGGTATATCCATCGCGCGGCCGGCGACTTGCACCGGATTTCTTCTTTCATAACCAAATCTATCGGCACAGTGGCGAATCGGTTCTCCTACCGCCGGGTGAGTATACTGTCGAATACACGCGCGGACCAGAGTATAAGATAAAGACACAAACCATCACTGTTCCCAATACCGAGACCCATCAAGAGACATTTCACCTCGAAAGATGGATCCATATCGCTGCGGAGGGCTGGCGTTCCGGCGACCATCATGTACACGCAGCGGGTTGCTCACACTACGAAAGTCCCACCGAGGGAGTTACACCTGAAGATATGATGCGGCACATCCTCGGAGAGGACCTCAACGTCGGTTGTGTACTCTCGTGGGGACCCTGCTGGTATTTTCAGAAGCAGTTTTTTGATGGCAAGGCTCACGAACTCTCAACCGATGATTACGTAATGCGATACGATGTGGAGGTTTCAGGTTTCCCCTCCTCACACGCTGGGCATCTCTCGTTGCTGGCACTCACTGAAGATGACTACAGAGGGACTGAACGCATTGAGGAGTGGCCCAGTTGGGATCTCCCCGTCCTCCAGTGGGCAAAGGAACAGGGCGCAGTGACAGGCTTCAGCCACAGCGGTTGGGGATTGAAAGTGGATGGGGATGAACTCCCGAATTACAATATGCCACCTTTTGACGGTATCGGCGCGAACGAATACATCGTCGATGTCGTTCATGACGCCGTTGATTTCATCTCTACAGTGGACACACCCGCTGTTTGGGAGCTGAATATCTGGTACCACACACTAAATTGCGGGTTCCGTACACGAATCAGTGGCGAGACGGATTTCCCTTGCATTTACGGCGAGCGCGTCGGGTTAGGTCGTATTTATGTGAAAATGCCTGCCGGTCCTCTCAATTTTGACGCGTGGGCAGCAGGATTGAAAGATGGTCGCTCTTATGTCGGTGATGGCAAAAGCCATCTGTTAGATTTCACCGTCGGTGGCGTACCCGTTGGAGAGGAAACAGCAACTGGAGAGATTAGCCAGCTGAATTTGGATGCACCCGACACAGTAACCATCACGGCTCGCGTCGCCGCACGACTTAACGAAACGCCGAACCTTGAGATAAAGAACCGCGCTTTGGATCAGCAGCCGTATTGGGACGTTGAGCGTGCGCGCATTGCCGAAAGCCAAAAGGTGCCTGTTGAACTCATCGTCAACGGTCAGGCGGTTGAGACACAAGAAATCGTCGCTGACGGCGAAATCGTCCGCGTTCAATTTGAAGCACCTATTGATAGATCGAGTTGGGTTGCGTTACGCATTTTTCCGTCGTCCCATACGAATCCGGTTTTCGTCATTGTAGACGGTAAACCGATCCGAGGAAGTCGCAGAAGTGCGCAGTGGTGTTTGGATGCCGTGGAAGTCTGCTGGAACCAAAAAGTCAACCGCATCCGAGAGGAAGAACGCGATGCCGCTCGCAAAGCATACAACGTAGCATCGCAGACATATCAGAAAATTCTTGAAGAATCTGACGTAGACTGAAACTGAAGTCTCTTGAGACAAGCAATCATTTGGCATGGAGATGAACCGATGCAATACGACAAAAGCAGATTCAAAATATGGGCACTCCCTCATCCGCTTATTTTATTCTGGGTATTGTTCCCAGCACTAATAGTCAACGAACTAATTTTTGGACAACGACAACCCAAAGTCTCGTTGGTTGACAAAAAGAGTGATAAACCTCTGTTGGAACGCACTTACATTCCGTGTCCGCACTGTGAAACCCTGAATGATTCCCGTTTGTGGGCAAAAAGAAATGCTTTCGGACATTGGTTTGGCTTTGTTTGTCCAAGTTGCCATCAAGTAATTCCGTGTCTATGGAACGTTTTTAGTCTCGTCGTATTGGCGATTACTTTCCCATTGTGGTATTTCCCCGCACGCTTCTTCCGTCGAAGATGGCTTGAGAAAGAAAAAGAAAGATTGGCGAAAGTCCTTGAACGTCCCTTGATTCAAGCGAAGTCCATAAATTGGCTTTTAAGAGGCACCCTCTATTTCGGTGGATTCATGTACGTGTTTAATGTGGTTATTCCGCAGGTGTGGGAGGTTTTGAAAGGGGGAGAATGGGATTGGATAATGATGTTTATTGGGGTACCAATTTGGTTGGTAACGGGCTTTGTGTGGGGCTTATTCATGCGTTTTTTCATGAATGGAAAAGGAAAAAAGACGGGTCGTCATGAATCTGACGGAAGAGGCCATTTCGGAGGCTTCGTGTGGAGCTCATGGGAGCGTTTTTACACGAATCGAAAAGCGGAAAAGGCGGATGGCCATAAATCTGACCGAAGAAGCCATTGATGCCTACAATCAGGTATTTTTTATAATCCACTATAAGGAGCCATGTTATGAAACTTACACCCCAAGAGGTCGAGCAATTCAGACAGGTAGGCTATCTCAAAATAGACGAACGCGTCATTGATGACGAACACCTTACTGTGCTACGCGAACATTACGATGCCCAATTTTCACAGAGACGCGGCACAATCGGTGAGGGATTGCGTAACCTTGCAGTCATCGGCGACTCGGAAAGCGATGAAGATGCTGATCGTGAAGAAGAGATGTTGCAGATTATGGAGATGTGGCGTTTGGATGAGGAATATCGGAAGTTACTCTACCACGCACCGCTGTTAGACATCGTCGAGAGTTTAATCGGATCCGATATCCAGTTATTTCATGATCAGGCACTCTACAAACCCGCCTATCACGGCGGCGAAGTGTATTGGCATCAGGACAATGCATATTGGCAGTGTGCCCCGCCGGATCTTGTGAGCATCTGGTTAGCACTCGATGATGCCGACGAGGAGAACGGGTGTATGAACGTTATCCCCGGCAGTTATCTGGAAGGATTGGCAGCGCACGGACGTGCTGAGTCAGAGAAAGGTAAATTGCCAGCATTGTTGCAGGTGAATGCCGATGTAGACCGTGCTGTGCCAGTGCCAGTTAAAGCTGGATGTGTGATGGTCCATCACTGCATGACACTCCACCAAACAAATCCGAACCGCTCACCCCGAGACCGTCGGGCGATGGCAATCCATTACATGCCGTCCGGTACGCAAAATCGTGATGGTGAGGTGATGAAAGACAATCCGCTACTCCGCGGCAAGTTGGCGTAAAAAAATAGAGGGCTACAGTACCTTTTAAAATTTTATGACAAGACCGAGGGTGCGCAGTATTGAAACACACTCAGTCTTGTCACCATCAATTCGGAAAATTGCCAACCAACGCAATCTTTAGGTTTCGGAGCAGGCTAATCGGCTTTAATGTCAGCCCAGGTCGTTGTGAGTTTACCTGAAGGTTCAATATCAGCCGCTGTTTTTAATCCATCATTCATGAGGGTTTCAACATCATCATTGCTCAACGCCACACTGAAGATGGCAACGTCGTCAATTATTGCCCCCATAAACGCCCCCCACTGACCGTGTTGTCCAGTGGCGAGATAGATACCTATTAAGACGGGTTTATCGGTTAACGCGTTCCTGCCTAAATTTGGCCCAGTTACACCAGCACCAATCTCTTCAGCGTCCAGATATATTATAAACTCTTTACCATCCCAGATAGCAGCAACATGATGCCAGTCTGTATCTGGACTCCAAGGTGCATCTATATAATGAAGCGTGGCGGGTGGGTCGTGCGTGTGATGTCGGATGATAGAACCATCCCACCAAAATCCAGGAGCCCAATCATCTTTGGTCACAACCGCCATGCCACCAGCGGGAGCCTTATCTAATTTAAACCAAAGCGCAATCGTGTGTTCGCCGCCAACGTTTAAAGAATCATCGTGCGCAATTTCCACGTAAGCATCCGAGCCGTTTAGACTCAAACCCTTGCCAAATTTGCCATTAACCCATTTTGCACCACCTTCAATCGTGCCGTCATTGCCTGTTCCGGAGGAATCTTCGGCTTTTTTACCGTTCCCCTCATCAAAGAGCCACATGCCGACGCAATCTCCAAAATCAATTTTAGCAGAACTGGTCCCTACAAACATCAGGCTAATAGCCATTAAACTGACACATAGCAGTTTTAACCTTGTAACTGTGGTTTTCACTTTTACGACCTCCCTCATCACTCTCAAATCGAAAACTTTGGTACCTGAGGCAGCAAGAATAATCTGGCTTTCCTCTGTACAATTATGCTACACAATACACAATTATACCATTTAGGTTTTTCACTTGTCAAGTCGCAATTTCCAATTCCATCTCCTGCATCTTGTTTTCCCACATCTTGTGTGGTATACTGTTGATGATCCAGCTTCAACGGTCTACGACAAAATGATACTAAAGAAAAACTGATAAATATCGAAATCCCAATAGGTTTTCACAATAAAGAAGCCTCTCACCGTCGCTGGCGAGGATTTTATCCTTGCCTTCTTCTAATCGCCAAACAATTGTCAACTTTACCACAAGTTTGTTTGAGGCGCAATGTCTAAACGTTTTAAGGTTTTTTCTACGAATTTTCACGCGCCTCACTCGTAGAAAAAGCACCTCATCTACGAATAGCTGCAGCCCCGTAGGGGCGGCATCTGTATAGACATGCTCTTCCCCCAAGGTTAAAGCCCCGTAGGGGCGGCATCTGTATAGAAATCTTTAGTAGGAGTTTAGAATTGGCTATAAAAGTAGTCATCTTCGATTTATTTGAAACGCTTATCTCAGAATTCGACGCGGATCGTCCTTCACACACCGAAGTCGCACAGACATTGCAGCTGCCCGTGAAGGAATTTCAGCAGGAATACCAGAATCTTCGATTAGCACGACTTACCGGTCAATTCTCAGATTATGCGGCAATTCTACGGTACATCGTTCGGAAACTTGGTGGCGAACCACCCGAAAACGCCATTAAGACACTCACTGAGCGCCGCTATTCCGCTGGTGCAGCGCATCTACGTCGTATAGAACCCGAAATCCTTGAGATGCTCAATGAAATCGCCTCTTCAGGTGTTAGACTCGGTCTCATCAGTAATACCGAGGGTTCTCCCGTTTTGGATTGGGCGAATACTCCCTTGGCACGCTTTTTTGAGGTGACAGTATTCTCCAATCTGGTCGGAATGGTAAAACCCGACCCTCACATCTATCAACACGCATGTAAGAATTTGGACGTTGCCCCTTCAGACTGCATATTCGTAGGCGACGGCAATAGCGACGAACTTCGAGGTGCAGCGCAGGTTGGGATGTTGCCATTTTGCGCCGCGTGGTTCCTCCGTCAGCATACAGACTTGCTTGGGGAAGATATTGTGATGCGGCGAGCAGCAGGTTATCCAGTACTGTCCCATCCATCAGAGGTGACTGATCAAGTGCGAGACATTTGTGCCGCCTGTTAACAATTGATGGATTTTAGAATTGCTTGGACATCCTTCATTGGTACCGAACCCTCTGCGCCTTATTAAGGGAATACTGAAAATAAGTGTTATCTACAAAAAACGCATTTTTTTTCCAAAAGTGCAACTTTTCGCCCCCTAATTTTCGTCTTTAATCGCAGAGGAGAAAAATTTTTTACGGAGGTACCCTATGCAACATAGCGATAATCAGTTAGTTCAACTCACTTTGGAAGGCAATCACGATGCTTTTACTGCTTTGGTTGAGAAATACCAATCACAGATTCACGCGCTTGCTTGGCGAAAGATCGGTGATTTCCACACCGCAGAAGATATTACGCAGGAGGTATTCCTCACGGCGTATCAAAAACTCGCTACCTTGACACACCCAGACCGATTTGCAAAATGGCTTTATGTCATTGCCAATAATCTGTGCGTCACGTGGCTCCGAAAGCAAGCCGCGCAACCGCAACTGGAGTCGCTAACATCAACTGATCCCGAAGAACTCGCAGAATTATGTTATGCCGAGTATATAGCAGAACAGCAGGAGGAGAGGGGAAAAGAATCGGATCGCGCCTTGATTCAAAAACTCCTCGATAAACTCCGAGAGGCTGACCGTACGGTGATCCGTCTTTACTACCTTGCTGAAATGACCTGCGAGGAGATTAGCAAGTTTTTGGGCGTATCTCAGAACACGATTAAGAGCCGTCTGAGTCGTGCGCGGAAACGATTAAAAAAGCAGGCTGAAGCGATTGGACAAACATTTTGTAATTTCCGATTGTCTTTTAATTTTATTGAGACATTATTCATGAACTTGGCATTCCCAATTTTTGGAATGCACCTAACTCCAGTTAGATCGAGCGATTTCTATTCATCCAAATCCCTGATTACCAGTCCACCAGATTCTCTTGATCAGGGCAGCATAGGTTTTCGTATTTAGAGAGGAAAAAGATGGTTCAAAAGATTGAGGAAAAAGATGGCTACATGTTACTCTATTTCGGAGAACCGCCAGCAGATGTAGGCGAAATTGAGTTTGCCAATTGTCTCGCACATCAAGATAACCAGATACTATTCTGCAAATGGCGTGATGATGACATTTGGACGCTGCCGGGTGGGCGCGCCGAACCAGAGGAAACAACTGAAGAAACTGCACACCGAGAACTTCTGGAAGAGACCGGTGCAACGCTAAAAAATCTTGAAGTGTTGTGTTATATCCGCTGTTCTATGTTCAATCTCGAATACTGGGGCATCGCTTATTTTGGAGAAATAGAGACTTTAGGTAACCCACTCGACCTTGAGGAAGTCAGTGAAGCGCGTCTGTTTTCACACTTTCCAGAAAACCCGACCAATCCAGGACCCTTTGAGAATCAAAGCAAAGCGTTATATCTCGCCGCAATGCGTGAACTCTCAGAAACACAAGATTAGGTCGCGGAACTCATTGAACCTGTGGATGAACGGATGGCAGGTGAAATCACCTACAATTTCAATTCTACCTTCGACTACGAATTTACACTGGAAAGCCATTTCTTCTTTGTAGTTGTCGATAACCTGCCGGGGAATCGGGCGGTGTTCGCGAAGTTAACGTACCTGTTTGAACCGAGTCTTCCGGGTTTTACTCGGTTTAATTGAAGGAGATTCATTGAGACAGTACACAAATGGACGGACGAGATGAAACGATCCAGAGTCTCACTGAATTGTTGAGGTTTCTCACTTGGTTCCAGATTCAGCGTGTGTCAGTGGGAGAGAAATAGGGTTCATACCCCATGATAGAGTGTACTGTCAAAACAACCACTCGCCAAGAGTGTTCTGCCTATCACTGTGGACTTGGTTCTAAAGTCCATCCATTTTGGGTAGTAAGTTCAGCAAGTGCGATTTGTAGCAATTTAAATGCATTTCTCTGCTTGTTCTTTGAATCAAATAATTCAGGCTTTACAATAATTAGGGAATGGGTGGGATTATCGGGTTCCGGATCAGGGATAACATCCACAGCGTGATCGGTTATTACTCTATTCTCATGTCTTGTTTTTACAGTTCCTATTGCGCGGACATCACTCACTTTAATGCTAACAATCCCATTCGTCTTACATAATAGAGCTGAGGCAGGATCTAAATCTTTTAACTTCGCTCTATCTACAGACGGTTTTTTATCAAATAGGATATTGTGTTTATATTCAACAGGTTTATAATTTTCAAAGTGCATATTGGATCTAAACCTCTCGTGAAGTTAAAAAATATTTTAATACATCAAACAAAAAATCAAGAAATTCCTATCCGAATTTGTCGCTGAAATAGTGTGGGTTTATAGGAAATTAGCACCGTTGGGGTATTCTGACTAACTTTATGGTATGCTGTTATTTACTTCCCATTTCACTGGATTTCAGTTTGCCAAGCACGCGTTGTATTTCAGGCGTAAAGACCTCTTTGAACTTCAGTAGGTTCTGAATATGCCATGCTCTGATGGCTGTCAGCGCACTCACGTCGGCGATTATGTCAGCATCTTGCAGAAATCCTATTGAGCATCCCCTTACATCGTTACGCCGGGCCCAGGATAACGGTGCGTCGAATTTCGCATTGATTTCGGAATCCCTTTCTTTGAGAAGATCAAAGAAGTTTTTGTTCTTGTCGTAAATACCGAAGTCAATATAAAGACCTACAAACACTTCCCCCTGTTTCATAAATTGCGCATTATATTGAACGCCCGAACAGCCTGACGAAAAGCAGTAGTAATTCTGACCTTTTATGGCACGACGCGCTTTTGTAAAGTTATGCTGTTCTCGAAGTTGATCTATCAATTCTTGAAAGTAGACGGTATACTTCTCCTTTCGACGCGATCTGCTTATCGGACGTGAGGCTGGCGGCGGTGGCGGATCTTCTATTATTATTTCACCTGTTTTCCCCTCTGAACCTTTGAGGAAGTTAAAAACCTGTTCATCGGTAGGTGTATTGCCACACAAGCGTTGGGTTTCAGATTTCACAGCCTCTATTAAAAACTCTGAATCTTCTGATTTTCCCGACACCAAGTTATCCCATGCTTCAGGCAAAGATCTGAGAATCTCTCTGTTCCGAAAGACGTTCTGATAGTCCGCAGCAATGGCTGTCATCGCTTCGCCTGTCTGTATTGACGCGTAATTGAGATACCTGTTTAGATGGCTCGCAATTTCTGCACTGTCGTCTTCAACAATATCGAACTCATGCACGAGACGCTCTGTGTAGTCTCCTGATCCTGATGGGTGAAAAAAACGCCATTTCTGCCCGTCGGTAAGGATAAGGATTGGGATTCCCTTGTGAAAAGCGTATTCAAAGAGTTGCTTTTCTGCTCCGTCAATCTTTCCAACTCGCTTCACCTCAATAAGAGAGCGCGGTTGTCCGGCTGGATGACACAAAGCATAGTCTGCCCTACCTGTGTCAATTGGATATTCAGGAGAAACAATCTGTGGATTGTACGTTGGCCACCCCAACACAGTGAGAAGCCTATCTACGATGCCCAGACGGACTGCGGTTTCATTTGTAAACTGTCTCTGTTCTAACCTTGTACGTATGTCCTCAATATGTTCCTTGAATGCCATTCGCTCATTTCCCTTTCCGAACGGATTCTGTGATGATCTTCTGTAATAATAATTTTTGTAAGTCAATGCCAAGTAATATGAGTACTACATAAACACCAAAAACATAGATGTATCTGTAACAGATTCAGCGTCTGTGTGGAGACGCAAACTGATAGAGACATCAAATAATATTGTAAAACCCAAGGAGAATTCCCTTGGAGGCTTGGCATGCTTGTATCGCGAGGTTGGATAGGATTCGACACGCTTCACAGCATAGGAAGTGTGCAGCAAGATTACGCCCCGAGGGATACGCTATCCGCCAAGTTATTTTTAGTCTAAACGATTCATACTTCTTCTGTCAAGAAAAAAACTTCATCAGTGTGTCAAGTCGATGTGTGTTATCGCTGTTTCCCGTCTTTGAATCTTGCAATTGCCTCGCGCTCGGTGAGTTCGGCTTTGGCATAATGCGCCGGCATTTGAGAAGATTTCCCTATTTCGTGTAAGGTGGTAGGTAATTCGCTAACAAGGCATCGGATGGTATTCAACCTACTAACCACGTCTCTAAGTTGTGTAGCGCGCTGATATGCTTCTTGTGTGCTCTCTGTGGAGGTTGCTGAGGAGCGACTAAATCGTCCATTAAAATTCTCCAAAAATGGATGGTGTTATATAACTGAAACTGTGCTAAAATGTACACTTACTTGTGCTTGTACACCAAAAGATAAGCGAGATGTTTGCTTCGGTATCTTCCCTGGAAAGCTTCGCTAACGGTCGGATGCCGTTTTCCCATTCGTCGCTCACTGAGGCAACTATCTATTTTCATAATGCACTATAAAGGGACAACCCTATGTCAAATACCGAACTCAAGATCACGTTCAATACCGCTCCAACGCTCTATGAAGATGTCCGACCCGGCTACCCTGAAGAACTAATCCAAGATGTCATAGACCTTTCTGATCTTGAAGACCACAGCAGGATTCTTGAGATCGGATGCGGCACCGGAAAAGCAACGCGACCTTTTGCGAAATGCGGATACGAATTGGTCTGTCTGGATATAGGTGCCGACCTGATCGCCGTCGCAAAAGAAAGGTTGGAAGGATTTCCAAATGTTTCATTTGTAGAAAAAGCATTTGAAGAGTGGGAATCAGACGAAAAGTTTGATTTAGTTATTTCTGCCACCGCTTTCCATTGGGTAGACCCAAAAGTGAGATACCTGAAGGCATCCGAAGTGATTAAATCAAAGGGTTTCCTTGCCGTTTTCTCCAATCAGCATGTCAGAAAGAATGAGGGATTCTTTGCAGAGAGCCAGAGTCTCTATGATAAATATTACGCGCTACCGACCACGAATCGTCCTACACACGCCACAAACTTTCCCGGCGTGGAAGCCTTTCAATATCCAATTAAACGCGTCTACCCATGGACGCAAACGTATTCATCTGAGCAGTACATCAAACTCTTGGGCACATATTCAGGGCACATCGCGTTGCCAGACGAAAATAGATGTCGTCTGTTTGAAGGGATTGCCAATCTCATTGACACAAAGTACGACGGTCAGATAACCAAACATTACGAAGCCGTTCTTGACCTTCGGCAAACGAAGTGAAAGGGGACATCAATGGAAATCACAAAAGTTGAGACATTCCAGATTGAGACACCGCGTTATTACGGTCATATATCCGGGCATGTTATTGTCAAGGTCCATGTAGATGATGGACCCATTGGATTGGGAGAAGCCTCGGACAGCAAGGCTGACGATTTAGGCGCAATCGCCAAACGCTACAACGATTTATTGGTTGGACGTGATGCCACCCGTATCACTGAAATCAATGAGTTCCTACAGACGCAGAATTTCGGTAGCACGGTTAGCAATCTACACCTCGCTTCCGCCATTGACCTTGCACTTTATGACCTAAACGGCAAGGTCCAGGGCGTACCGGCTTACCAAATGCTCGGCGGCAAGATGCGAGACAGCGTCTATTGCTGCTACCCAATTTTCGGATGGCAGGTGAAGGAGGACTTTGAAAAGACTGCGGGCTATCTACAACGACTGATAGACCTCGGTCACCATCTCTTCCGCTACTATATATCCGGTGACAGTGACTTGGATGACAAGTTCCTGACTGAGATGAAGTCCAGATTTGGTGAGCGGATCAAGCTCAAACAACTCGATTGCTCCGGTCGATTCAATGATTGGGAGACTGCCCTGCGTTACGCCGATGTCCTGCGCCATCATGCACCCTACCATTTTGAACAACCCTCACGAGACCTACAGGTGTGTGCGGAATTCACCAAACGTATGGATTTGCCGGTGAGTCTGCACATCAGTAGTTTAGAATACGGATATGCGGCAGCCGAATGTGGTGCTTGCACCGTCTTCAATGTAGCGTGTGTAGCAGGGGGTCCAACCCATATCCGTCGTCTATTTGCGTTGGCAGAAGCAGCTGGACTCGAATGTTTGATTGGCACCGATCAGGAATCGACGCTTGGGACAGCCGCGCAAATCCATGTCGGTGTTTCAATGCCGAACCTTACCCTACCATGTGATCCGATGGGACCCGTCCTCTATACTGCATCTCCAGCGAAAGAGCGAATCCGCGCAGAAGCCAGCCACCTCTATCCACCCGAAGGACCGGGACTCGGTGTTGAATTAGATGCGGATAAGTTGAATGCCTTAACAGTCGCATCAGCATAGGATTTCAACAGATATGTAGGTATTTTTACATTTCGTCAGGGAACAAGAGACCACCACCGCTGGCGAGGATTGTATCCTCGCCCTTTTATACTGAATTTGTTTTAACTTGACAAATATTGATATATATACTATAATATATCTATAACGAATTTGAACCGTTAGGACACAGCAGACCACCCCTGCAAAACCTAACCCAGCTCTTCAAAGACTGCTAAGCGAAACTAAACCTCTATATGTCTATTCCGTATCTCATACCATCTCTGATTGAAATTGTCGCATAAACTTTTAGTTTGGGTTTCCTTTGTAGCATAGACTGTTAGTCTGTGCACTAAGGTGTGGTTAATGCGATATAAACTTTTAGAGATGATATCACAACCGAAAACCTGATACCGGAGTAGACAACAATCAACGTTTGATACCATTAAGAAAATCTAAGGAGATAAAAATGACGGCTCTAAAAACTTCAAAAGAGAACAAAAAGTGGTTCGCACAACGCTGCGGCGAAATGCTCCTCAAAGTCCTTCCAGGGAATATCTCCATCGTCCTTGACGACGCATTGGAATACCACGAGATGAAAAACACCCCTGAAAACCGACGCATTTTGAAAGAAGCGTATAAAACCGCGAATCCGAATCGCACACAATACGCCGCGAAAACCTACGACCCCTTTTATCAACTCGGCGCAGAAAAAAACGATTTAGGAGAAGAAAGGAGAAGAATTCTCGGGTATCTTGAAATTGACAGACAAGTCAGTCTCCAAGAGGTCCGAAAAGCGATCGCAAAGGCTTTTATAGACGAGGAAATTTCTTCTCTCAATCCGAAACACCTTGATATATTTGATAAGCCGCATCAACTCTTGGATTGCATTTGCAGAGGAAAACTCAAGACACCCTTAGATGAGACAGACTCGGTTTTCAATCGTTTAAAGAAGCCGTCCCGCAATTAGAGGCCGTAGAGTCTACCATTTCAACTTTGAATTTGACAACGGTCCCACGATATGATAGGCTGCAATGTTAAAAGGGAAGTCAATCCCTAATGTTTTAAAAAAGGAGAAAGATTATGTTTGTTATCATCGCACCGATTCAGATTAAGGAAGGACACAGAGATGCCTTCATCGAAGCCATGATAGACGACGCGAAAGGCTCTGTCGCGGATGAACCCGGCTGTCTCAGATTTGATATAATTCAAGACGGTGCCGATCCGAATCGGATCTGGCTCTACGAAGTCTATGTAGACGAGGCAGCATTCCAAGAGCATCTGAAAGCACCACACTTCATCAAATGGCGTGATACCGTCAAAGACTGGTTCGCTGAGAACGACTTTAAAGGCGCAGGCGGCGGAAGTTCCAACATTTACCCGCCAGACGACGCTTGGGAGTAGCCGGTTTTGATAGTTGACGCACTGTCCATAGTTTCACCTTCTGTCTGGAACATTCTTGCGGGTAAGAAGGTCGTCGAAATCCGGCGTTGGCTACCACCGGAGATTCCCTTTCTCAATCTCGTGCTTGTTGAGAATGAGATTTACCTGACCGAAGAAGGACAGGAGGATCCAAACGGACTGGCACGCGCAATCGTTGACATTACGGGTGTTCACGAATGGAAACCTGAAGAAGCGAAATCGCAAGGAGTAGAGTGGATCCCTGACTATATCTGTTGGGAACTCTCAAATGTACGGCGCATAGAGCCACCTATTCCTTGTGTCGCGCGGCGGAGAATCTATAAAATCGATATTGGTGCTTGCCTACCTATTGGTCGTTGACATTAACCTAATCGTTGAAGTGCCAATTGGGGTCCGATAGGAGAGTTAACCGACATGATGCAATTCACTGACGCACTTGTTAACTCTTATGAAAAGTACGCGCATGAAAGGGCATCTCACTCGCCTGACGAATTCAAAGTCCAGGAGCGGGCGGAGTTTCTCAAATTCTTGCAGGCTGAGGAACGAGAGACCTTCCTTGAAATTGGGTGTGGCCCCGGTTGGGATGCCCAGTTTTTTCAAAGTCAAGGACTGCGCGTTTTGGCGGTGGATAATGCCCCAACGATGGTCAAACTCACTGCCGAAAAGGGTATCACTGCGCAAGTCTTGGATTGTTACGATCTCGACCAAATTGACGAACACTTCGATGCGGTGTATACCATGAATTGTCTCCTACACATACCAAAGCGCGACTTTGATCAGATTTTGCATCTAATCTCAAGACGGCTCAACAAAGGTGGCTTGATGTATCTCGGTCTATGGGGAGACGAAAACTTTGAGGGTATCTGGGAACACGACCAGTATGAGCCGAAGCGGTTTTTTTCTTTCTGGAAGACTGAGGCACTTCTGGAAGTTTTACAACGATTCTTTAGGTTAGAATACTACCGAAGATTAGAGCCTCATGAGGGTAGGATATTCAATTCTTTTATTGTTCGTAAATGTGGAGGTTCAAAATGAGCCGAATAGTTTCCTAAAACTTGATAACATCTATAAAGTCCAAGGTGAAATCCCTGTTTCTCAAAACGATCACTGGTTCGGCAATCGTCTTGATGGTCCGCGGACCTATGGAGGGAAACTTGATGAATTTGTTATCTATGACCGTGTCCTGACTGAAGATGAGATTCAGCAAGATATGGAACAGGTCTTGAGCGTATCACCGTTGGATAAGGCTGCCACAACTTGGGGGCTGCTCAAAAAGGTTGGGAGATAAGCGTCCCAATCCAATATTCAGATGTAAATGCACCGCGTGGGTTCTCCGTCGCATCCGTCCAGCTCGGACAGGACTTACGTACTAAAAGACTGGCAGGTGCGATTTGATGAAGATTAACAATTTAATTCGGTAATTCTGTAATGAAGCCCGGTGCGGTTACAAACCGCACCATAACTGTCAATTTTAGAAAAATGAACCGTCTCGAATCCAGGCCCGGTAGGT
>JAPPBX010000092.1 GCA_026702755.1 Candidatus Poribacteria bacterium
CATCTGGATTGCTGCAATTGCGATGCAACGCGGACTAATTCTCGTCACACGAGATGCACATTTTGATGAAGTCGAATCTTTGCACACAGAATACTGGTAGATACTACACTAACAATAGATACGGATCTTGAATATAGTTAGAAACCGTTTGTAGGAACTGTGCCGCGGGTGCGCCGTCTATCACACGGTGGTCGAACGTTAGACTTAGCGTCAGCATACTCCGAACAACAATCTCCTCTTCGTGAACGACTGGCTTTTTGAGAATCCGTCCTACCCCAAGAATAGCACTCTCCGGCGGATTGATGATCGGCGTGAACGCATCAATCCCGAAATTTCCAAGATTTGTAATGGTAAAGGTCCCACCCTGAAGTTCGCCGGGTGTCAATTGATTACTGCGTGCGCGCTCAGCGAAACTTCTTACCTGCGCGGAGATTTCCGATAACCTTTCTTTGTCCGCGTTCCGAACAACCGGCACCACCAATCCATCCTCCAAGGCAACTGCTACCCCAATGTTAACTTCGGGTAACAGATGAATCCCTTCATCCGTGAGTGTTGCGTTGAGCCGTGGGTGTTCCCGCAAGGCATTTGCGACAACCTTCACAAGTAGATCGGTGTAGGTAAGGCTTACCTCTCTTGCTTGTAGTTTATCGTTGAGCATCCCGCGTAATTCGACGAAAGCTGTTGCGTTAACCTCGGTGTGGAGTGTGACGCTGGCATTGGTTTGAACGCTCATGGTCATCCGTTCTGCGATAATTTCACGGATGCCATCCATAGGGATAACCTCTGTTGCCTGCTGGAGTGCTGGAGTCTCCACCACAGGGATTTCGGGTGCTGCGCTGGCTGCTTGCAATACATCATCCCGGACGACTCTGCCATCGGGTCCCGAACCGGCAATTGCGCTAAGATCAACGCCATGCTCCTTCGCCAACCGTCGGGCAAGCGGAGATGCTTTAAGGCGCGTCGTTTCGGTCGGAGCCGGAATTGGCTCCCTTAAGTCAATGTATCGTTGGACGTCGCTTTCAAGGATGCGTCCACCCGGACCAGAGGCTTTGACTTCGGTCAGATCAATAGCGAGTTTCTCGGCAAGTTGGCGTGCTGCTGGGGAGGCTTTTGGCGCAACGGTCGGCGTTGATGGTGTTGCCTTCGGTTGCGTGGGTTGCACCAGTTCTTCCTGTTCTGGTTCTTGCTGCTGTTCCGCCGCGGTATCCACCTCAACGCGTGCCACCTCTTCTCCGGGTGCTCCGATAATCGCTAATAAGGCGTTGACGGGGACATTCGCACCTTCTTCAGCAAACAATTGCGCGATAACACCGTCGGTAGGGGATTCCTGTTCATGGACGACCTTATCGGTTTCAATCTCCAGCAGCGGTTGTCCCTGCGTGACGGTATCGCCTTCCTTAACCAGCCATTTTCCGATTTTCCCTTTGGTCATCGTCTGATCCATCTGAAGCATTCTCAATTCTACTGCCATGTTTTTAATTTTCCTTTTTTAGTTATCAGTTATCAGTTGTCAGTTGTCAGTCCAGAGGGCATTGTGGAAATTCACTATCAATTCGTAGATCTCTACATTTACAAACATACGAATTGATGCATAAAAACGTTTAGACTTTCACAAACGGGTTACTGACAACTGAAGACCGAGAACTGATAACTATCCGTCTGCGGTCACGAGTGTGTCTCGATCAATTCAATCAGCAATTCAACATTTTCATCTCTTTCCAAGATGAGCGCGAATTTGTGATATTCGTCACCCTTGAAGACCGCCTGAATAAAAGGGCTAAATCCTATTAAGAGTTGACTCCCCAGAAAGTTAAGCGGCTTGCCGATCTCTAAGAAGAGAATCGCTGGCGCGGTCAAACCACGCCGTACAATCCACGTCGCTGCTTTCTCAAGCAGTGCGCGTTGCTCGGGTTCGGGAATATCTTCAAGGACACGCGGTATTTCAGGGTTTGGATCGAACATAGTGAGTACCTATCCGACGCGTGCAACTCCCTAAACATGAGAAGCCAGACCTTAGAGTTCCAAATCACCCAGGTAATCGGCGATCTGCTTCGGTTGTCCATCAAGGGTTGTCTCCATCGCGGCGATAACAAGTACGAAACTTTTGATGTTGTCTTCAACCCGCGTATCAGAAGGTTCGCCACCGTCAAGCCAATTCAGGAATTCATCAAACAGGTGCTGATGCGCTTGATAGGGGATTCCCGGTGCCTCATAGACTTCCGTTTCACCACCGACACGATGGATCGTCATCTGGTTTCCACCTGCGATTTCGACGGCACCTTCTTCAAACTCGGCGCGATAGTGTTCGTGATTCCAACAGTTGACGATACCAGCTGCTGAACTGTTGCCTTCATAAGAGGTATGGACCCCGTTGTCCATCCGCATCATATAGAACCCGCTGGAGTAATGTTGGAAACTCGACCATTCGGGATTCCATCCAAACCCGATCAGGGTTTCACAATCACCACCGGAGAGGAACCGAAGCATATCAAGGTGATGGACGGAACCTTCAAAAAGAAGCCCGAAATCCATATCGTGTCGCCATGCCCTGCCCCATGAGAGATAACGACGGTAATCGCACGCGTATCGACCGACAATATGCTGAAGTCGTCCCAATCTGCCTTCATCACGGATACGAATCAATTCCTGCTTATTATCAGCATAACGATAGTTTTGGATAATAGCACACGGCAACCCCGTCTGTTGAGCAGTGCGCACCATCGCCTTTGCTGCATCTAAAGTATCGGCAATCGGTTTTTCGCAAATAACGGGCATCCCGTTTTCCATAGCGGCAATCGCGGCGGGGCTATGGAATTGTGGTGGAACAGCAATGCCACAGAAGTCTGCCTTGACGGTTGCACACGCCTCGTTAAAGTCTGTGAAGAGTTGTGAGGTGCTAAGTCCTAACGCTTCGCCCTGTGCTGTGAGGACATCCGTATTCACATCTGCTAAACCGACAATTTCGATTCGATCGTCGAAATTAGTCGTGAAATTGTTGATCCAGCCCCCAGCCATGCCACTGCCACCAATCATTAAACATGTTCGTTTCATAGTAGTTGTCAGTTATCAGTTGTCAGTTATCAGTATAGTTTTCGGTAACCGCCAAACCAACTGATAAACCTCAACCGCCTCCTCATTTTAAAATTCTATGTTATCGCTATCAGAGCCCTCTTTTAACCGACGACCAACCCCTGATAACTCTCACTGCGAGGCAAACCATTAAAGCATCAGTTTGCCACGTTCAACATAATCGTCTTTACCACGTCGAACACGCTCAAGTTCTGCCTCGGTAGCCTCACGGCTCACTTTTGCCGGTACTCCCATGGCAACGGTACCCGACGGGATTTCCTGCCCTTCACGGACAAGGGCACCCGCTGCGACAACGGCATTTTCGCCAATCACTGAACCTGTCAGGAGAATCGCTCCCATGCCAATCAGGGCACCGTTGCCAATGGTGCAGCTATGGAGAATAGCACCGTGTCCGATGGTGACATCATCACCGATGAGACACGGAATCTCTTTGTCCATGTGTATGACTGCACCGTCTTGAACGTTGGTGCGACACCCGATTCGGATCGGTTCTAAATCTCCACGGAGCACACTGTTAAACCAGATACTCGACTCTTCACCAATTGTTACATCGCCAATAATCATCGCCCCTGGAGCAACGAAAACAGAAGGATGTACATCTGGCATTATGCCTTGATATTCTATCAACATCTTTCCTTCTTTCCTGCACTTTTAGACACAGGCGAGGTTGCAAGTGATGCGGGCTTCACTACTGTGCAACCAACAACCTGCGGAGGTTTCCTATTCCCCATCTATAAGACATCGCAAATACGCCTGCAAGCAGGATTATCAACACGATGAACGCAATGAAACTTTCCGTATACCACGCTATTATCGGTGCCAGGACGAGCATCACATCAAAAATGAGTGTTACCGTGAACGTTAAAACCCGTAAGATCGGTCTCGGTTGATGTATCAATTCTGCCATCCACGGTAGTGTCCCAATCGCCGTGTTCATCGCGCACGCTGCTGGAAGTGTTAAGATAGGCGTTAGCATCACTGGTATCATAGCATCTCTCGGGATTTGGAGCAGACAAACAGCAAACAGGGACCAGAACTCAGCATAAATCAGCGCACAGAGGAGCGCAGTCAGGAATTTACCCATGAACACTAACTTCGGCATAACAGGAGCGGTTTTTAGCATCCACCACGTTTTCGCTTCATCTCGAAGACCGTTACAACTAATACCGAAGGTAATCAACATACTATAAAGAACTATTTGCACCGTTAGGATTTGTCCAGCGTTCTCATCGGCACCGCCTTCATGCATGAACAAGATAGCGATGTGAATTACCAAAAAAAGTGTGAGCATCACAATAGCGATGAGCCGTCCACTGTGTCTGACAAAAATGAGGAAGTCTTTTAGCATCATGGCTCGGACCTTCCCACGTCCAAGCGTAATCCCCACACGTTTCAGGGGAGCCGCTTTAGAATCGCCGGTATTCCGCACAGGTTTACGCTTAGATTTCAATTGACGGATGTTCTCCCAACCACGCTGATAAATCAATTGCGCGCCGAGCATTGCCACGCCGACAGCAGCAAGACTTCCTGCGAAACCCTGCAGTGCCCATCTCAATTGGACTCTTATTGTCGGTTCAGTTACCCAACTCAACAGGAACTTCCCAATCCACTCGTGTGGATACCATGTAGCACCCGCATCCACTGTTCCCTCAGAAGCCCAATTGAGCAAAAACTCTTTTATGTGAATCGGTTCAAACTCGGAAAACAGCGTCAACGACAATAGAAATCCCACTGCTACGCCGATTGCAGTGCCGATTACCTTGAGTGTTGCGAGAAACCACCCCGATGAAAAGAAGCGCGCAATCAACATCACGCTGATGATAACATAACTCGCGATCATCACCAGAAGACACAAACATACGGGAAACAGTCCTGCATAAAAATGCCACGGTAGGTCAAATATGAGACCGAACGCTATCCACGGAGGTCCTAAAAAACAGAGTATACTCAAAAAGCGCGTGATCGTGAGATGTATAAACTTATACCCGAAAATTGCGATCGGTTGAATTGGTGCAGCGTGCAACAGATTGGTGTCCGGTGCCTCGTATAGAACCTTTAGGGAACTCTCCATCAATTCTTTTGCAACAACGATAATCCCGAAAACTATGAAACCGTTAATTACACCTAACACAAGTGCAGGTTGTGCTTCAGTGAGTCGTAAGTGTGTGAAAAGGGAGTTCCCTAACACCGATAACGCAACAACGAAAACGAGGTAACCGACACACTTTAAAGCGGTTTTTCGCCATGCCTCTCCACCGTGTTTAATACCGTTCAACCACCCCCGCAAATCCGCTTTGAGTAGAATCTTAATATTTTTTAGCATAAGAAATGGCTTTCGGCTATCAGCCTTCAGTTGTCGGCTTTCAGTTAAAGAGATTTGTTGTGGCAGTAACATAGCTCAACGGCACAACAAAGTAACTGACGGCTGATTTTTAGGTATCTGCTGTCAAATCAAGAAAAATGTCCTCCAGCGTTTCCGTCTGGTGCTGGCTGCCATCGGCAGGTTGTTTGCAGTCCTCCTGCTTCTTTTGTTGCAATTCTTCAAGGGTTCCAACGGCAATAAGTTGACCTTTACTGATAATGCCAACTCGGTCACAGATACGTTCAGCAATTTCAAGGATATGTGTCGTCATGAATACAGTAGAACCCTGTTCACAGCGTTCGCGCAAAATCTCCCTGACAGTGCGAGCACTCCTTGGATCCAGACCACTGGTGGGTTCATCAAGAAAAAGAATTTGCGGGTGATGCACAAGCACCGAGATGAGCAGGATTTTCTTCTGCATGCCGTAAGAATATCCCTTAATCTGATCGTCAGCGGCATCGGTAAGTTCAAGCTGCTCAAGTAGTATACCCATCTCATTTTCGGCTTGCTCCGGTGGCACCTCATATAAATCCGCTATCATACGGACAAACTGTCTACCGCTTAACGCTTCATAAAGTTGTGGCGTATCCGGCATCAGTCCGAGAATCGCTTTCGCCTGTAAACTTTGCTTCTGAATGTCATACCCGCCAAGCGTTGCGGTGCCAGATGTAGGGCGGAGCAAACCCGTCAGCATATTGATTGTTGTCGTCTTTCCTGCACCATTGGGTCCAAGAAATCCAAATATTTCACCGGCATCTACCTCAAGTGTCAGTTCATCTACAGCGCACAACTTACCAAAATATTTAGTTAAGCTTAAGGTTTTAATCATTCTTTAGAAACCGGAATGTTCCGCGAAAACCGATTGATCCTCTCAACGAGAGCAATCATAGCAAAGCCCACAACTATAGTAAAACCCACAATTAATTAGACATTGTAGAAGGGCGAGGTTACAAACCTCGCCAGCGGTGGTGGCGGGTTTTACAATAAAAAATCACTTTTCATTACTGCTCAAGACATCGTTTTTAAGTTCTGCCAGTGCTTGGTCGAGGTCGGAATCGTTTACATTTTTTTCCACTTCAGTGGCATCGCTACGCTCTCGGTTCCGCCAAATTTCTGCTTTCTCTTCCGCCGTTTTCAATTTCTGTTCCGCCTGTTCAAAAGCGGTAGAAATCGTATTTTCCGCTGCTGCAATTAACTTATGGAGTTCAGCACGTGTCTCCGCCTGTTTTTGACGGTGAGATAGCGTTTCGGCTCGCACCGCTGCGTTCTGGAACTGCTGATAAAATTCGTGGAGTGCTGTTTTGAGAGATACTACAACCGCTTCCTGCGCAACAATCTGACATTTATAGCCGTCTGCAATATCCAATTGCTGTTGCTTGCGTTGTCGTGCCTCTTTTACACGTGCCATGTCTCGATTTTGCAAAGCAGCGTCCGCCTTCTCACCGCATACCTTAGCGGAAGCAATAGCCTCCTGATAAGCGTGTTTGAGCCTCTGCTCTTCCGCAATCGCCGTAGCGACGAGTTCTTTTGCCTCAGCGAGCCGCTCTTTCATGTCAACGATGGCTTTATCAAGAGACGATTCAGCACCATCTACTGCCTCCAGAAACTGGCTTATGTTCTCCCGAACCTGCTCTGAAATCTCTTTGATTCTTTTCATTTCTACGTCTCCAGATGCTTATTATACACAATTCCTTAATGCAAATCAAACGGAAGGGTTTATCTTTAGATGAACTCAGTTCCTGCAGGATCTGTCATCATAATGTAGCATATCTGCTTATTAGAGACATCTAACCTTAAAAAGTATAGTTAAAAAGCAATTTCTGGTTTCTGGTAAGGAATGAGAACACCAAACAGTTTTACTCCATTTGATAGGCGTGCAATGCCTCATAATCAGCATTGGCAAGCTCAACGCCATAGAACGCTAATCTCTTCATGATTTCTTTGATCGCGGGGATGTTGTTATCAACCAGAATTGAGGAACAATTGTGCAGTGCTGCGGCTTCTCCAAATGTCCCACTGCCAGCAAAAAAATCCAAAAGGGTATCACCCGGTGTTGAATGCACCTTGACGATGCGATTCAGAATGCCGAGAGGCTTTTGTGTCGGATAGCCTGTTTTTTCACTCCCACTGGTACTGACGATGGTATGCCACCAAACATCGGTTGGCGTTTTGCCACGCGCTGCCTTCGCTTTGCCGACCAATCCGGGTGCCATATACGGTATTCTATCCATCTCATCGAAATTGAAAGTGTAATGCTTCGGTGTTTTAGCATACCACAAGATGTTATCGTGTTTCGCGGGCCACTTCAACTTGGATCTACCGCCGTAATCGTAAGCCCAGATAATCTCGTTGATAAACGACTCTCGTCCGAAAATTTCATCAAGCATTATCTTACAATAATGTCCCTCTCGGTAATCAATATGGAGAAAGAAACTGCCGTGCGGATGCAGCACACGATATGCCTCTTCAAAACGAGGTCGTAAAAACTGCAAATAGGCATCCGAACTTTCAAACTTATCAGTGTAGTGTGTGGTTTTGCCTTTGTGGGTTCGGTACGTCCTGCCTTGGAAACCGACTCGGTCGCCTTGGGCATCTGGTTCAACCTGGATCTCCGTGCGCTGTTGGAGTTTTCCAGTATTAAACGGTGGATCAATATAAATCAGATTGATACTCTCATCAGGAACATATTTTTCAAGAATGGTAATGTTATCCCCATAATAGAGACGATGTTTAGGCATTTGCTTCCAACTCTGCGTACGATAGTGTATGAGCGATTCCTTTCTACCAAAGGCAAAAGGGGCATTGATCCTGGTCTTCAATACCAATAGCGATCTCTTTTCTGACTCCTCAGTAAAATTATAGCAGCTCCATGGTAATTTATCAAGCCTCTATACGCAGTGTTTGTATCTATGAGATTTTTCTTGACTCCACACAATTTTTCGTGTAAAATTTTAAAAGCGGTATTGTCAAACTTATAAAGAGACGAAAACCTCATGCGCCTTCTGAATCTGAATCGTAAACTTAAAAGTGCCAAACGCCTGCCTGAGATTGTCAGCGTTTTCGCGAGACACGGTTTCGGGCATATTCTCTCTCAAATTTTTGAGCGGGGTCGGACAAGACGTTTCAGTCTCAGAAGCGCGTTCACGCGGAGGGCAAGAGGCGGTAGCCACCCCCAGAAATCAAGATGGTGGCGTTTCCGAAGGGCAAAAAAGGATTCAGACGAAAACAGTTCAGGGACACTGCTGTCTGTGCCAGAACGGTTGCGGCTTGCGTTTGAAGAGTTGGGACCGACGTTTGTTAAATTAGGTCAAGTGCTCAGTACCCGCGTGGACATTCTTTCCGAACTTGTTGGGCAAGAAGAAGCGTTGGCATGGAGCACCGAGTTTCAGAAATTGCAGCGACATGCACAACCCTTTGATTTTTCAGAGGTTCGCACGACGATTGAACAGGAATTCAAAGCACCGCTTGAGAAAGTGTTTTCGACTTACGAACAACAACCGTTTGCGGCGGCTTCAATTGCTCAGGTGCATGCAGCAACGTTAGAAACAGGTGAATCGGTAGTCGTTAAAGTCCAACGTCCACGTGTAGCAACGATTATTCAGACGGATCTTAATCTATTGATGGAGTTAGCCGAACGGCTTGAAAACCGGGACCCAGAGATGCACCTCTTTAAACCGACTGAGCTTGTTCGGGAGTTCTCACGCTCAATTCGGAAGGAGATCGATTTTACAATCGAGGCAACAAATACAGATGCTTTCTACCAGAGATTCGCAACGTCATCAAAGGTAAAGATTCCCAGAGTCCACTGGGATTTCACGAATCGCCGTGTTTTGACGTTGGAAAGGATTGATGGTGTGCCAATCAACGCCATCGCTGAACTGGACGAGATGGGATTTGATCGGACGGAACTCGCTGAAACACTTGTAGAGATGTTCTATACGCAAGTCCTGAGCGATGGGTTTTTCCATGCGGATCCGCATCCTGGGAATGTCTTCGTTTTAGAAGATGGACGGATCGGATTGGTTGACTTCGGCATGGTTGGCAGAATAAGCGACGATATGTTGCGGTATATCTGTAATTGGTTGAGTGCCGTGTTAACTAAAGATGTAGACGCTGTGGTCAGAAGCTACATTCGGATGGGCATTTTGGGGGATGAAACAGACATCGCAGCTTTAAAGTTGGAAATGAACGACTTCTTGGAACGTTACTTCAATATGCCGCCGAGCAGGCTCCGTCTCGGAGAGGTAATTCACGAAGTCTTTAACGCATCATTGCGGCATCAAATCCATGTGCCGCCAGCGTTTTTGATGCTCGGTAAAACGGTCGCAACGGTTGAATCAGTCGTGATGAAACTAAACCCTGATTTCAATATCTTAGAATTCAGTGAACCGTATATTTCGCAATTGCTCGTCCAAAACTTTGGGAGCAAAAGGTGGGAGCGGCAGCTCGCGGATTCTGTGGAAGATTTCACAGAACTTGCACGCGACATGCCGCTTCACTTGCACCGTATCCTCCAAAAATTACAGCGAGGTTCTCTCAAATTTGAGTTAGAACATTTAAGTCTCGAAGCGGTGATTAAAGCCTTCGATCGGGTTATCAATCGGGTTGCTTTCAGCCTTATTATCGCTTCACTGATCGTCGGCTCGTCAATCATCCTACAAGGTGTTGAAATCTGGGAATGGAAGTTTTTTCTTGGGATTATGGGCTATTTGACCGCGACGTTTTTTGGATTCGGATTGGTAATTTCTATTTTGCGGTCGGGTCGCTTCTAATTTTTCGTATATTCGCATTGCGAGAAGGGTTGTTAGTAGGGGCGAGGTTTCCTCGTCCGCAGTCCGCACGGGTTGGGGGATTTGGTCTTTGAATAGACCAAATCCATTCCTTGTATTACATTCCCAACCCCTACAAACAAAAAGGGGTCAATTATGGCAATTCTACTCGGATTAGATGTCGGTGATACACGTATTGGCGTGGCACTCAGTGACGAACTTGGTGTCGCAGCACACCCACTGTGTACACTCACCCGAAAAAATCGGAAGGTTGATTTAATTGCTATCTCTGATCTCGTTTCCATTCACAAGGTGGAATGCGTTGTTATCGGTTTGCCCATCTCTCTTGATGGCTCTATCGGCGCACAGGCGGAGAAGGTTCAGAAGTTTGCAAAACGCTTAGAACATGTAATTGACATCCCAATTGAATTTCAGGATGAACGTTTTACAACCGCTGAGGCAGAAGAAATTTTGCATGAACTTAACAAAGACGCAAAAGCACAGAAAGAACTTATCGATGAGGTGTCAGCAGTGGTTATCCTTGACGACTACTTGAATCGCGGTCAGGAGATCAATTCTACGGCACCCACGGAGGATTCTTGATTCCTCCATTCCAGTGTAAAGGGTTTGTTTTTACAATTCTTATCAATAGAAAGTCGCGATCGGGAGATCAATCCTACGGGACGTATGGGGTCAATCAAAAAAACACGAAACATTAAAAAGATAGTTATACTAACACTGTGTAGTCTCGGTGCACTTTGCCTCACTGTTCTGTTGATTGGAATGTTTCTGGTGTTACCACCAACGTCTTCAGAAGAGGTCGTCAACTTTGACGTGCCAACGGGTAGTAGCTCACAAGCAATAGCAAAGCGGTTGATTGAAGAAAAGTTAATACGGAGCGAACATGCTTTCCGCCTCGTTGTCCGATATAGAGGGACCGGCAGACATCTAAAAGCTGGAACTTATGTGTTGCGGCGGAATATGGCGTTGTGGGACATCCTCAACGCATTTGAAAAGGGACAGGTTACGCTAATTAGTTGGACGGTGCCAGAGGGTTTAACGGTATCCGCCATCGCTGAACTTTGGAAAACAGCAGGTCTTGGTACAACTCAGGCATTTCAGGACGCTGCTGAATTGCCTCGTTTGTTGGAGCGATACGGACTGGCAGATAAAACAGTGGAGGGCTACCTGTTCCCGAACACCTACAAGTTCGCGAAAGGTACGAGCGCAGAGAAGGTTGTTGAGATGATGCTCAATGAATTCAAACAGAGGTGGACAGACGCATTCGACGAGGACGCACGAAATTTAGGGCGCACCCGTCACGAAATTGTAACACTTGCTTCTATCATTGAAAAGGAAGCACAATCTGAATCGGAACGTCCGCGTATTTCGAGCGTTTTTCATAACCGACTCAGGCGTAAGTGGAGGCTTCAGGCAGATCCGACGGTGCTTTACGCCTTAGGAAACCCAGAAAGACTCTTAACTAAAGGCGATTTGAGGGTTGATTCGCCCTATAATACTTACATGCATAAGGGTTTACCACCCGGTCCCATTGCAAATCCGGGTATTGATTCAATCATAGCGGCATTGCGTCCCGAAAAAACGGATTATCTCTATTTCGTGGCGATAGGCGAGGGAAAGCACCACTTTTCAAAGACGCTTTCAGAACATAATAGAATGATACGAAAAATACGGCGTGCCTCGGAATAGCAGTCGGTTTTCAGCAAAAGAGGTATTGGTTAAGCGAAAACCTCTTGCTGATAGCTGATGATTTCTGATAACCGACGACTAAATAAAAAGAAAGTGACAAAAGCGAATGGCAAAAGCTGATTCACAGCAAACAATTCAAAACGAAATAACAATGACAGGCAAAGGGTTAATGTTAGGGGAACCTGTGACATTAACTCTAAAACCAGCACCAGCGGATTCCGGCATTGTCTTTCGGCGTGTGGATATGGAAGGCATGCCAGAAGTAGAGGTGTGCCCAGAGAACTGGGCAGATATTCTGCCGCGATGCACCAGTTTACGCAGTGGTGATACAACGGTTAGTAGTGTTGAACACCTTCTTTCTGCACTCGGTGGCCTCGGTATTGACAATGTGACAGTGGAATTGGATGCCCCGGAACCTCCTGGGCTTGATGGTAGTGCCCTGCCGTATGTGGAAAATATTCAAGCGACAGGGCTTGTTTCACAAGATGCGCCACGGAATTTTATTGAGATCACGGAACCCTTCGCGCTCTCCGAAGGTGATAGGCAGCTCGTTCTGTTACCCGCCGACGCACTGGAAGTCACATTCGTTTACGCACACCCGCAAACCACGCCTCAAGTTGCGACATTCAAAATAACTCCGGAATCATACGCACATGACATCGCGCCAGCTCGAAGTTTCTGTTTCGAGAATGAAATTGAAGCACTTCAAGCACTCGGTATAGGGAAAGGGGCAAGCTATGACAATGTGCTCGTCATCAATGAGGCAGGTGAACCGAGCACCCCCTTACGATTTGAAGACGAGTTCGTCCGACATAAAATTCTTGATCTGATCGGTGATCTTTATTTAGCTGGACACTTACCAAAGGCACATGTCATGGCAACGCGAACGGGGCATACATTCCATGCGGAATTTGTGCGTGCCCTTGCTGAGGCAGGGCACCTTGAACAGCCTCTTGTTCAAGAGCCTATTGAGGTAATGGATATCTACGACGTATTACCCCATCGGCATCCGATGTGCATGGTTGATAGAGTCATTGAACATGAAAGTAAAAAACGCGCGGTTGGCATCAAGAATGTGACCTATAACGAACCGATTTTTGAGGGACATTTCCCGACGCAACCTGTGATGCCGGGCGTACTACAGATTGAAGCACTCGCACAACTTGCAGCGTGGCTCGTGCTTCGGGACATCGGTAAGGAAGGCGAACTTGGCTATTTTCGTTCGATTAACAAGGCAACATTCCGACGCGCTGTCATTCCGGGCGACCAACTTCGATTGGAAATAGAAGTTGCCCAACTACGGAGCAGGCTTGCACGCATCGAAGGACGCGTTTATGTAGGAGACGAACTTGCCACAGAGGCTGAGTTGTCAATCGTATTAGCATCTGTCTGACTTATGGTTGTCAGTTATCGGTTATCAGTTAAAGATGCTTCGCAGTGAGAACTCGTAACAACCATCCCTCTTGGAATACATCAAGAAAACAGAAGATTGTTATAGAAAACCTCTTAACTCTCACTGCGAGGCAAACTGGTAACTGAAAACTGAAAACCATCAAACGGAGGGAAATCTGTGTTAGAAACCAACATTCATCCTACGGCTATTATCTCTCCAAAAGCGACGTTGGAAGAGGGAGTTAAAGTCGGTGCCTACAGTCTCGTCGGTGAAGATGTTCATATTGGACGCGGGACCGTGATCGGTCCGCATGTTCAGATTGAGAAGTGGACGATTATCGGTGAAGAATGCAAAATCTATTTCGGTGCTACCATCGGCAACGAATCTAAAGATTTGAAGTACGGGGGTTGGCGGAGTTATGTGAAAATTGGGAATCGCAATATACTACGCGAGTACGTCTCCATTTCCAGATCAACCTTTGAAGACGGGTCAACTATCGTCGGTGATAACAATTTGCTGATGAATTGGGTTAACCTTGCCCACGACACTATCGTCGGCAATAGAACAATCATGGCAAACTTTGTCTCACTTGCGGGGCATGTCACAATTGAAGATGACGTTCGGCTTGGCGCACACGCAGCATTGCATCAATATGTACGCGTCGGCAAAATGGCAATGGCAGGAGGTTTTTCAAAGATCGTTCAAGATATTCCACCTTTCGCCCTCTCCGCCGGACAACCGGCGCGTGTTCGCAGTCTCAACCGTATTGGCATCCGAACATCGCGGATTAATCCGTTGTCACAACTGACTGATGAAACGCTTGCGGCGTTAAAGAAGGCATTTCGCATCTTGTTCCGCTCCGGTCTACCTCTCAAACATGCCGTCGCCAGAGTCAAGGAGGAACTTGAAGCGACCCCCGAAGTCGAATATCTACTCGAATTTATCGAAACATCTAAACGTGGTATCGGATTTAGCCAACCGAATCGTACTCTGAGCGGTTAGTCTTTGGTTTCGCAGCAGATTGAAACTATACACGGAGCGAAAGCGTGGAAAAATTGGGTATTATTGCGGGTGCAGGTGAGCTGCCGGTGCTATTAGCATACGCCGCTGTTGCCCATGAACGACACCCCGTTATCATCCAGATCACAAAGTCCGACCCGCAACGCTTTGCTGAAATTGCCTGTGAACTCCACACCTATGGGGTGGGCCAGATTCAAAAGATTACTCGAACACTCCTCAATTCAGGCGTAAAAGAGGTTGTGATTATTGGGAAAGTCGAAAAAAATATTCTCCTTCGTCCATTTCAAATTGATACCACCACCATTAAAATCTTAGTACAGAATCGACGCGAAAAACCTACCGCAATCGTCAACGCAGCACTCAATCACCTTGAATCCGCTGGACTTACTATCCTCCGCCAAGACCAGTACCTCCATCACCTTCTTCCACAACCCAGTGTTTTAACAACACGACAACCAACAGCACATCAATGGGCAGATATTGAACTCGGTATCAGCACCGCTCGCCAAATAGCAAACATGGATATAGGACAAACAGTTGTCGTTCAAAATCAGATTGTGCTTGCTATGGAAGCCATTGAAGGGACGGATGCAACTATTCAGAGGGGTGGGAACTTAGGAAGAAAAGGAGTTGTTGTAGCGAAAGCGGCTGCCGAGAATCATGATTTTCGTATCGATGTACCAACGGTCGGAATGCAAACGCTGGAGGTGTTACATCAAGTCAAAGCAGGTGTGTTAGCAGTGGAGGCACGGCGAACCTTTGTTATGGATGCCGATGCGCTTGTTCAGCAAGCCGACCAGTGGAAGATCGCAATCGTTGCTGTAGTATAATGAAAATAGCCATCAGCCATCAGGTGTCAGCATTTGGCTGGAAGGATGGATGCCCTAATCTTTCAGTCTTCCAATCTTCCGTTCCGAGAGCCGATTTACTGATAGCCGATAGCCCTTCCAAAGACGCTGGTTATGCCGCCGCGTCTATTGCAGATGTTATCTGATCTGTCGTTGGAAACTGCCCAGTTTCTAACTTCGAGTAGAGCAATGTCCCGTTTAGTGAAACTTCAAACGCGCCACCACTACCAGGAATCAGATCGACTGTCTTAACCGCCGTACCATACTTCTGTCTCAAGGCATCTGCCAAACTGGCTGCCCGTGGTTGGTAGTTTCAAGCGGTGCAGTACTCAATTCTCACTTCCATCGGTATTATCCCTCCTCATTTAAGCTTCGTAGTGAATTCAATTGCTGCTTTTAGAATTTTATCATAAACGGCAGTAAATTGCAAGTTTTTTCGCGGCTTGTGTCAGAATCGCTCAAGCAGACATACTTTTGGCACGAATCTTGCTATACTTAGTGCAGATACTCGTTCCGTCTGCAGGAACGGAATTGTAAAGTACACGCCACCGCCGTATTGGCAGGGCTTACCGATGAGATGTGAAGGTAGCATATAGGTGTTTAAATTATGAACAAGGCTATCCAATTTCTGAACAAATCTATATTTTTATCCATCTGCGTTCACCTGATAGGTGCTGCGATTGCATCGCTGTCTATCGTTGGAGGTCCAGATAAACACGGCGATACTTTTGTTGCCGAGTTTATCTCACTCCCGAAGACGAAACCGGTGCTCACACCCCGTCGACTCAATATGCCGGCATTAACGCAGCCGGATACGATTCGTTCACAGCCGCCACGCATCCAGACAATCGCGAAAATCACGCATGTCTCACAAAACGAACCGCAATTCGTTGTTGATATGCTCTCAGTTTCTGTTGTTCACCAGACAACCTCCACGGAAATTAGTACTGGGAGTGAAAATGTACTCCAGTACCGCTTATCCCCACGTCCAACGGAGCGAGGCTCACAATCGATACACTTCACCCCTAAACGGGTCCCACGTCCGGAATGGTCATCAACATCAATGGCTATTGCGAGTGCACATACCACAGAACTTCCACCAGTTTCGGTAGATTTGAACGAACCGACGCAAAACGCTCAGTTTTTTCACAAAGTAGATCCTATATATCCCGAATCTGCTCGCCTTTCTCACAAACAGGGTCTCGTTGTGCTCGAAGCGACAATAGGTGTAGATGGTGTAGCGAGGAACATCAAAGTTGTTAAAGTGACCGAAATTAGTGGATTAGGGTGTGAAGAAGCGGCAATCACGGCACTCAAAGCGTCCCAATTCGTGCCAGCGAAACGGGGCAACGTAGTTGTCAGTCAACGTCTCCGTATTCCCTATCGTTTCAAGTTTAAAAGTTAGCTGTCCGCACGATGATTCCCGACCTAACATCACTAACCTTGCCCGCGCCTCCCTTTAGTGTCAGAAGAAAAAAACGCTTGCGCTCTCCACCTATTCCCTCTATAATCTTTTCCACTGAACGTAAAGAAGCCAAGATTGATAAAGGGTCGCAATTCATGGATTGCGTCTACCATTTTCAAGGAGATCAAACAATATGGACATCGGACTTAATAACAAAGTGGCTGTGATTACGGGCGGATCTACAGGGATTGGCGCAGCAACAGCAATTGAATATGCTAAAGCGGGAGCGAAAGTTGTCTTTGGCGATATTAACGAGGAAGATGCTCAAGAAACGCTCAATACAATCGTTGAAAACGGAGGTGTTGCGAAGTTCCAGCGCACAGATGTCACCATAGAAACTGAAGTGGCGGATTTGATGAAAACCGCTGATACAGCATTTGGTGGGATTGATGTATTGGTAACTTCAGCAGGTGTCCTGCGCGGTCCGAGCGTCCGTATTGATGATTTTGAAGCCGCGACTTTTGATTCGGTTATTGATGTTAACCTCAAAGGTACTTTTTTTGCTCTTAAACACGCTGTACCGATAATGGGAAGAGAAAGTGGTGGTGTTATCCTATGTATTGCCTCAGGAGCGGGTGTCCGCGGCGGTAGTTCCTCAGTGGCTTACGCCTCCAGCAAGGGTGGCGTGAATGGACTTGTAATGACGGTAGAAAACCAGGTTGGGTCAATGGGTATTCGTATGCACACCATTTGCCCCGGTGGACTAGCAACTCCCTTAAAACTGGGGCAAATTGCAGAATCGGCAAAGCGGGATGGGCAAGATCCAGATGAGGCTGTTGCTAATGCACGCAATTCATTGGGTGATCCAGCGGGCGTTGCACGGGTCCTCACGTTCCTTGCCTCCGATGCGGCTTCATATACGCGCGGACAGATTTTCACCAGATAAATTAAGATGAAAATATGTAATCGAAGTTCAGCCACAAACTTTTTGAATAACGATAGAAGAAAATAGGAAAGATAGCGGAAAAGAGTGCCCAGATACTCAAATTAGCGAGGAAGGGAATAGAGGTAAACGTTTCAACGAGGAAGTAGCCTGGAAAAGCGGTGCAGACCGTCACACCATAGTTGAGGTACATAGCACCGATAAAATAGCCGGACTCTCGTTCAAACTTCAAATCGCATCGTGGACAGCAAGCAAACATCTTGAAATACGTTTGAAACAGGTCCCCCGCGCCACACCGCGGGCATTTCAGTCGAAAACTATATCGGAGAATTTTAGCGAGGTCCCGAAGGGTTAACTGCATTTAATAGGTGTTGTTATCCCAAAAAACTTTGAAGGTACGAAGGAGTATTTTGAAATCGTTCCACAGAGATAGGTTCTCAATGTACGCCAGATCAACAGATATACCCTCTCGGATTGTGCCTTGGCGACGGGGACTGAGCTGCCAAAGCCCGGTCATCCCCGGTCGGACGAGGTGACGCTGATTTTCCCACGCTTCATAATCCTTAGCAAGGAAAGGCATCTCCGGACGAGGACCGACAAGACTCATTTCGCCTTTCAGTACATTGAAGAGTTGGGGTAGTTCGTCCAGGCTTGTTTTACGGAGCCATTTGCCGATCAACGTAATGCGTTCATCGTCCGTCGAATCAGGTTTCTCTGAATAGGACGGCGTATCAACATGGAGGCTCCGAAACTTGTGCATGATAAACAGTTCATTGTTTAATCCAACCCGCTTGTGGGAGAAAAAAACGGAACCGGACGAGGTGAGCTTAATAAGAATAGCAATCAACCCCATCAGCGGGGCAAAAATAATAATAAGGAAAAATGCAGCGATTGCATCAAACAAATGTTTGCCACGCTTTGCGTAGAAAGAGGAGAGTCGTTCCACTAGATTCCCTGTTTTTGGTATTTTGGGCGAAGTTTGCGCGTCAAGGCTTGCCGTTAAACTTTCATCGCGATGCACGCTATTATTCTCTGCGTCTTTTCCTATCTGGTTTATGCTTCTTGATAGGAATGGCATGGTTAATTCCTCTACTTAGACGTAGGCTTGCGAGGCTTTATTAACTCGCCTACCACTGCTTTGACGAAATTTTCAGTGCATTTACACCTAATAAACATTAATTTTACTGGAGCTTCTCAAAAACATCAAGATACTGCTGTGCGATGTTTTCCCAATTGAATCGCTTTCGGATCTGTTCTGTGGCACGCCTTCGGAAATCTTCAACCTGCTCCGGGTGTTGTTCCAACATCTGAATTTTCTCTGTGAGTGATACGACGTTTTTGTCAAAGAGTACACCATAATGTCCGCCTTCCAAGACTTCATCGTTGAAAGGCGTATTGAGTGCGAGGATGCAGTTGGAAAACCCCAACGCCTTCAGAATAGAAGGGTTAATGCCGCCGAACTGATGTCCGTGAATGTAGGCAAAGCAGTGATGGTGAAGTTCCTTAATGTGGTCAGAATCGTCAATATGCCCGAGAAACCTGACGTTTTCGTTGGCAATGCTTTTCAACTTCGATAAAAATTCATTTTCGAGTTTGTTCCCTTTGTAATCAGCCCCACCGGCAATAGCAAGTTGCTTTTGACTGTTTGAAGCAACGAACGCCTCTAAAATGAGATCGGCATTGTTATCAGGTACGAGCCGACTGGCGATGAGATAATAATTCCGAGATTCAAGCCCATACGTTTCCAAGATTTCTGGCTGCTCTGACGGCTCAATGTTCGCACCATAAGCGATATAGGTTGTTTCCGCGCCTAACTCCTCAAGGTAGAGCCGTTTCATTTCAGAAGCATCGGTAATCACAATTGGAAACGCCGCTGTCGCCATCTTCGCTGCCCACTTGAAGTAGACTGCCCCGATTCCTTTCCATTTTGGACGTAGCCATTCCATTCCATCAACATTGATAACAGCGGTTTTACCTGCGATACGAAAAAACCACCCGAACGGACCGTTGCCAGCGTTCCAGGTCAGAATAACATCAGATGTGGTAACTGAAGCGTGTAGGGTTGCGAGAAAGCTGTGACTAAGGGTACTGAACATCTTATGTTCTATACTTGGCAAGTAAACGAGCTTGATGCCCTTCCATTCGGCAGGTCTTTCCTTGAAAAGTGCCTTCCGGCAGTAGACAATCACTTCATGCCCAGCTTCCACCCAGCGGGGGGCTAATTCGCCCATGATCGTTTCTAACCCACTATAGGTAGCGGGGAGCCCGCGTATGCCCAATACCCGAATTCTCATCCTTTTTTTACCTCATCCCAATCCACATTACAAATCAAATTGTGCGATTAAAGCGCAATTTGTCTATGCTCTACATTGGGTTCTACATATATATTATACTCACTTTAGGCACGAAAGTCCAATTTCTTTTTGCAACAGAAACGCTCAAGTAACGTTTCATAACCTTTGATGATTCAAGTGGGCTAAATCTTCATTTTTGATAGTTTTTTTACCATCGGTAAAGAAATTTGGCTTCAATTTCGTTCGCATTTTCGTGCACATCCTTACGATTTGCGACGTTCCGCTGCCATACACGCGCCCACTCCGCATAGATTGAATAACTCCCTACACCACTCCCAATAACAACCCAGTTAGCCGAGACCGACAGACGATGCTCACTCTGCGTAATCCCAGATAAAGGTGTCCATACATCATCTTTAGGGGCATCAGCCGGATGTTCTTTATCAATATCACCGGACCCGTGTCGTTCTAATTCGTAACCAAAAACCGTTTCAAGTTTATCTGTCCATCGACGACGCATCTCCAACCATAGATTATCAGCATCAGAACCGATCTGATGTCCAATAGGCGTGGTAAAGTGTTTGTAGACGTTCACCGGGTTTACGTGTGTATATGCATATTGGTTGATAAAGGCGTACTCAGCGTGGAAATCGGTGTCTGGAATACCAAAAGGATCTGTCAGATATATACCGCCAAGGATACCGAACTTTGTATCCCAATGCTTAAAATTCGCGGCAGGATTGCCATCATCAACCATTAGTTCGCCATAAATCTCAAAATTATCTACTGGGCGAAGTCGGACATCCACACTCATAAGAACATTGTCGCCACTACCTGGAACTCGCCCATCTGCCCGTGAAATCGGCTGCTCGTTAATGAGGTAGATATTGACAGGGTTCAGATACCCCGGCTCAAAACGGCTGCCATAAACGACGACTTCAGAAATACCAAATCCAAACTTATCCCAAAAATACCCCTCAGCCCTATGTCCCGAAATATACTTCTGATTGATCTCCTCCGCCATATCCTCCAATATACCGGTGAATGCCGTGAAGGTAATGGGTGAATATGTGGCTTGCAGCTTAATCATATCCATAGCGAGCGGGTTTTTGGAAACTAACAAACTGTCATGATAACCAGGTCCCCACTGAAGTGTATCTTGTCCAAGCTGCAGCTCAAACCACGGTAAGTTAAATTTTAGATAACCGTTAATGGCAGTTCGATTTTTGAGGTCACCCTCCAATTGTCTAATTTTGGTCTCATCAGGAAAGAAATCTTCAAAAAATTCACCGTATACGAATCTATGTGCTATATCGGTCGTAAACGCGAACTTTTCCCCCACCTGTCCATAGAGATGTGGATAGATGGTGGTAACAAACATGTTTCCCTCAACAGGTGGCTCCTCCGAAACATTATCGACGAGACGACTGATGAAGCGTTGTGAACCTCTCATATCAAAAAAGAAGCGGTAGTCTTCGCCAGCATGCACCCCGGTATGTGCCATCAGATGTCGTCTGGTAGGTGTCCTTTCCGGTGCAGCTTCATTTACCGTTTCTGTAGCACGTTTGGACGACGCACGATCATCTCGAAAAAAAGTGAGCAAGTCATTCAATCGTTTCTGGTCAATGGCACTTAATGTAATTTCGCCACTCTCCTGTTTCTGTTTCACTTGTAGTAGATAGGAGATGACCTGTTTGTAAGTAAGCGGTAAAGATCCGCGCGGTATGCCCAGCAACACTTTCTTATTAAGTAAACGATGAATAAAACGATAGGTTTCACGATTAAAGTCAGACAAATCAGGGTTGAGCGGAACATTGATGAGCGAGGCAGCCTCTACCACTGGAGAAACTAAGACTAACATTGTAAGGTAAACAATTAGTAAATTACGTAAAATTATCATATTCTTCGGGCCATCTTATTTGAGAATCACCATTTGGCGTGTAGCTTTAATTTTACCTGCATGGAGTGTATAAAAGTAGACACCGCTTGCGACACGTTCACCAACAGAATCACGTCCATCCCAATACGCAGCACGCGATCGAGTTCGATAGGTACCAGCGGTTTGAAAGCCGAGCGATAACTGCCGAACAGATTCACCTTTTAAGGTATAAATATGGATGTGGACATCCACGTCCTCTGCCAAATCATACGAGATCCACGTCTCTGGATTAAAGGGATTCGGATAGTTCGGCAAGAGGACGGTTTCTGCGGGCACCACGGTATCAATTAGACGTTCCAAAGTAGCAATACCACGCTGAAAAAGAGGAGTACCATCATGTGCAAGATGTGCTTCAGTGAGCCACTGTTCTATTAAGTCGAAATGTTCCGAACTAATACCGGCGGGCATTGATGGGGCATTAGAAGTGCCAGATTCACCGAAGTGTGCAGCAACCAGAAGCAGATCAGTGATGTCAACCTTGCCATCTTTGTTCACATCGGCTTTGGGATACGCAGGAACTTCTACCCCAAAACTGTTTGAAACCAAGACGAGGTCTCGGATATCGATAACGCCGTCGCTGTTTATATCCCAAGGTAACGTTTGCGGAGTAGAGATTTGTTGCTGCACGTCCGGCAGAGCACCCCGCCATCCAGCGCGAAGTCGTTCACTGAGGTGAGCAACAAGTTTCGCGTTTTCTGGAAAATCCACGATATTCACAGTCTCATTTGGATCAGCATCATAATCGTAGAGTTCCACACCACGACTACCATTTTCCCCCCATTCGGTATATCGGTATCGCTCTGTGCGTATAGAGATACCACCAGACGCAGCCCCTCCGAACTGGCTAAAAGCAGCATTTTTCCATGGAAGCGTTGGCTGTTCAAGAATAGGCATCAGACTTGTGCCCTCTGACTGTAGTGGTATTGGAAGTTGACAAGCATCACATAACGTTGGATAAATGTCAACGAGTTCAGCTAAAGCCTCAGTCTCTGAACTTTGCTGTTGTGGAACGCTGACAATCAAAGGAGACCTGAGGGAGACTTCAAAAAGGGTTTTCTTTCCCCAGATTCCATGTTCTCCAAGATGATGTCCATGATCACCGCAAAAAACAATGACAGTATTTTCAGTGAGACCGAGAATATCTAACTGCGCTAATATACGACCAATTTGTGCATCGATATAACTTGTGGCTGCGGCGTATGCCCGAATTAATTCTAAGGTCTTAGCATCAGAAAGTGGTGTTGTCCCCGAAGGCAGATCTTGATAATCTCTGATTGTACTCCAATCGGTGAGTGCGCTACTAGGGGCATTTTCAGGTGGCATAGAAGAAGCGGGCAAGTTAAAGATTTGCGTATCATACAAATCAAAATATTTTCGCGGTGCTTCCAACGGCAAATGTGGTTTGTAGAACCCAACTGCAAGGAAAAATTGCCGGTCCTTGATGTGTTTCAGGACCTGAACTGCCCGTCTTGCTGTTTTACCATCTCTGAGATCATCATCCTTAACATCAAGTGCCTGCCAAGACGGAGTCGTCTGTATATCAAAAGGTATCCAGACAGGTCTCCATGACGAGGTACTCCACGAGTTTTCATCGTCTTGGAATCGTGGGAGATGTGCGATTCTTCCTACGGATTGGGTATAATATCCGTGGCTTTTAAAATGCTGAGGAAGTGTCACAACATTAGGCAATTTCTGCCGAAAATCAGCCGAATTATTGCGTACATTTGTGGTTTCCGGACGTAACCCTGTTATTAACGAAGTACGTGATGGACTACAGAGCGGATATTGGCAATAGGCACGGTTGAAAACCGTCCCTTGTTCAGCGATTCTATCAATGTTGGGAGTGTGCATCTCTGGATGCCCATAACAACCAAGCATAGGGCGCAAATCATCAACAATGATGAACAACACATTGTATTTCCCCTCGGCTTTAACATGGCGGTTAGGAAACAAGCCAGTCATAAAAGCGGCTGCGCTTGCTTTCAAACTTGTTGAGAGAAAATCACGCCGATTAAACGGACGTGAGAAGGCTCTTTGCTGCTTTGTCTCTTTCATGATCTGTTTTCCCTCCTCATTTTAAAATTACCATTTGACGTGTGGCTTTGAATTGTCCTGCCTGAAGCGTATAAAAATAGACACCACTTGCAACACGTTCACCCACAACATTTCGACCATCCCAATACGCAGCACGAGACGACGTACGATAGGTGCCAGCCGTTTGGAAACCAAGTGATAACTGACAGACAGATTCACCTTTTAGATTGTAGATATAGATGTGGACATCCATGTCTTCTGCTAAATCATAAGGTATCCACGTCTCCGGATTAAAGGGATTCGGATAGTTCGGCAAGAGGGTAGTTTCTCGGGGCACCACTGCATTAATTAGACGTTCCAAAGTAGCAATACCACGCTGGAAAAGAGGAGTACCATCATGCGTTAGCCGTGCTTCAGTGAGCCATTGCTCCATCAGCTCAAAATGTTCTGAATTAATACCGACAGGTGCTGACGGGGCGTTAGAAGTGCCAGATTCACCGAAGTGTGCAGCAACCAGAAGCAGATCAGTGATGTCAACCTTGCCATCTTTGTTCACATCGGCTTTGGGATACGCAGGAACTTCTACCCCAAAACTGTTTGAAACCAAGATGAGATCTTGAATATCAACAATCCCATCGTCGTTTATATCCCACGGTAACGTTTGCGGTACAAGGGTTTGTTGCTGTAGATCTGGCAAAGCACCCCGCCATCCAGCTCTAAGCTGTTCACTGAGATGTGCGACGAGTTCTGCGTTTTCCGGAAGACCCGCCATATTGATAGTCTCATCAGGATCAGCATCATAATCGTAGAGTTCGCGTCCTCGTCTTCCGTTGCCGCCCCACTCGGTGTATCGATATTGCGCTGTCCGTATGGAATTCCCCTTAATCCCTCCTCGTTTAAGTTGGCTAAAGGCGGCAGTTTTCCATGGAGATGTCGGTTGCTCAATGACAGGCATCAGACTCAAACCTTCTAATTGTGAAGGTATTGGAAGGCGGCATGCATCACACAGTGTCGGATAGATATCAACGAGTTCTGCCAAGGCATTCGTTTTAATATCCAGATAAGTCTGCCTTGGTACACTGATAATCAGCGGTGAATGTAAGGAAACCTCAAACAGACTGTTCTTCCCCCATTTGCCATGCTCCCCAAGATGAAAACCGTGGTCACTTGCAAACACGATAACTGTATTTTCGGTTAACCTAAGCGCGTCTAACTGATCTAGAACACGTCCGACTTGTGCATCCATATAACTTATTGATGCAGCATACGCTCGAATCAATTCTAACCCTTTCGCATCCGAGAAAGTGCCCTCATCGGGGATATCTTGGAATAACCTGATATTCCCTAATAATTTGCCGCCAGCAATAGACGGGGCATTACTAGGGAGAATAGAAGAAGACGGAAGAGTAAAGTTTTTATTTTTGTATAATTCGTAATACTTCTTTGGAGCATAGAGGGGCAAATGTGGTGTGTGAAAGCCAACAGCGAGAAAAAACTGTGTGTTTTGAATTTCCTTCAAAGTCTCTACTGTGCGATTTGCAGTTTTCCCACTACTGAGTTCATCATCTTCAACGTCAAAGGCTTGCCAAGA
>JAPPBX010000093.1 GCA_026702755.1 Candidatus Poribacteria bacterium
AGATACCCTATAAAATGCCGTGCAAAATCCCTAAATTGACACCTATGGTGCGGTTGGGAAACCGCACCTACCGTGATTGGGAAAGTCTAAAAATTACTCGCCAGTATAGAGTTTTCCGAAATAGGGGCGGAAGCCTGCAGGTCCGGGAAAACCGTTCCAGTAGTTGGCATCGGCAGGGAAAGCATCCTCGCCACCGCTACGGAGCCACGCAATAAGCGCAGGATCGGTGCCGCGACGTTCAATTTCATCAACAGCGGCGGCGTGCAGTTTCGCAACGACATCCGGATGTTCGCTGGCAACGTCTTCTAATTCACCGAGTCGGACGAGTTTTGAATTTTCAGGTGTCGTACCGACCTCTAAACTCCACTCACGGTCGAAAGCGGTGAAGAGGTTGAGATTCGGATTCTGTGTGCTGTTTTCCCATCGCTCGATACTTCCGCCTGAGAGGGCAAGCTGCCTTTCACCAGTTTCTCCGCTGCGTGCAGGGGTTAAAATGTCATGTCCCTCAATGCCGTCAGGACGTTCCTCACCTAAGATGTTAAGAATCGTCGGGAAGAAGTCCTGTGGTTGGACGATGACATTGCTTCTTCCCCCACCTTCTTCGCTGTCCCCATCTGGGAGCCGAATAAAGAGTGGGACATGCGCCTCCTGCTGACGCACGGGTTGTCCTTTGCCAAACCTACCACGTTCACCGACATTTGTGCCGTGGTCAGCGGTGAAGATGACAGCGGTATTCTTATCAAGCCCAGTGGACTCAAGAGTATCAAGGAACTTTCCGAAGCAGTGGTCCATCCATGTTGTTTTAGCGGCGTATTGCGCTTTGATATGCTGTTTCGCTTCATCTGAGAGTTCAGCATTACCCCGTGCACCGAGGCTGCGCGGGTCAACACGTCCATCGTAGCCGGGGCGGGTATCGTATTTTTTCATGAACTCAAGCGGTGCGTCCCAGGGTTCGTGGGGATCAAAGCAGTCAACCCAGAGGAAAAAATTGTCTCGCTTAGCGTTATCTTTGAGGAATTGTGCAGCGGTGTTGAAGAGTTTTGCGCAGTTCCAGTCTTCGGGTTTTTTGCGGTTTCTATTTGCGCGTGCGTAGCTGCGGAGCATTCCTGATTCAGCGGCTTTGTCATCGATGCAATCGAAAAGTGGTTGTCGGGTCCAGTTGTCGGGCCATGCGACAGTATCGGTGATCCAATCTCTATCGACTTCTGCACCGCGAACGAATGTCCACGCGTGGAAGGGCCAGTCGAAGTTGTGTCCGCCGTTGACGAGATGCGGTGTATCGTGAATGAGTTGTGTCGCGTAGCCGTTTCCTGCAAGTGTCCACGGTAAAGTTTGGCGTTCGTGACGGAGCGGTTTCCAAGGGTGGAAGGGTGCACCGTATTGTCCAGTGATGACATCCGTCCGGTAGGGGATTGTTGGGAAACTGGCACAGAAAGCGTAGTCATAAGCCAAGGCTTTGGAAGCAAACCGATCGATGTTGGGTGTTTCTATCCAGTCATTTCCGTTTGCACCGATGTAGTCGTAGCGGAGTGTATCAATAACAATGTAAGCGAGATTCATTTGATTTCCCTTTGATTTTCTGATGGTTTTCAGGTCGCTTCGTTTTGGACTACTGTTCTATCCATTTTTAAATTGGGAATAATCCCGGTTCGTAGTAGGGAAACCATTCATGGTCTCCCGTTCCGACCGCCGACTGCTGACCACTGACAACCAATCACTTTACTTTACCATTTTGGGATTGCGCCGAGCAAGAGTTGTTGTTGTGGGGTCCCCTCTTCTCGGAGTTTTGTGACGCGAGGACCGTCGAAAGGTTCTCTCGATTTCATCCACGCGTTTTGATAGCACATGAGGCAGACACGGCGACGTTGTGAGGAATTGTTAGCAGCACCGCGATGCCACGTCCATCCATCGAACATAACCGCTTGTCCAGGGGAGACGAGTACCCGTTTCTCATCGGGCAATTCAACAGGCGTGGGGGGCGGACGGAAAGGTGCCCTATGGCTACCGGGTTGGACAACCGTGGGACCGTTTTCGTCGTTAACTTCGTCAAGATAATAACCGCAATTGATCTGTGCTGGGAGACTCCCGTAAGGTGTTCCGTTCGGTGCGATGGGCCAAGGACCGTCGCGATGCCAATGCTGGTCTGGTGTTCCGGGTTCGGTGATACGTGCTGTCGCGCTGTGGAGTTGGACACAGGTGCCTAATATGGCTTCCATCCGTTTTAGGACGGGGGGGTTGTCTAACAGGAACGCGAACCGATCATCCTCCTCAAGGAGTTCACCGATGAATTGGCTTTTATTGTTGCGTTCGTAGCTTTCATCGAGTGCCTCGCGCAACGACTCGATCTGTTCCGGTGTCGCTGCGTCGTCAACGATGAGATAACCCCAATTCAGGAAGAAATTAACCTCTTGTTGTAGGTGGTGATCCAATTCGACATTGAGTGTTGATGGCACTACGCTCGGACTTGCCATAGATTATGCCTCCTTAATTGCCTCTTGGTCGGCGGTTGCCCATTCTTCCCAACGTTCTTCGTCGGAGTGGAGGAAACCGGAGTTGCATCGCGGTTGAAGTTGCTCATCTACACCGAGGAGCCGCATGTGTTGATGGTTATTGGCGGCTTTTGCGGCTTCCAACAACTTTTGGGTATGCGGACCCGTGTGATGATCGGTGTGTTTCAGCCATGTCAGATTGTAATAGATGCTGAAGAAATAGCGTAACTTGTCTGAAGTATTCGGTGTGCCAGAATGGATGAGTCCGTTGTGTGTGATGACGACATCACCGGCACCCATGTGAATCAGCGTCTCGTCGGGATGTGGGACACCGCGTTGCGAGTCTTCCATCGTAATCGGCTTCCGATGCGAACCAACAATGACGCGAAGGGGTCCGAATTCATCCGTCAAGTCTTGCAAATAGGAGATAGCGTTGATGGCGTTCGGACGGTGATACGCGTCGGTGAAGGGAACGTGTGCCCACCGGTCGCGATGCCAGCCAGAGACCCTACCTTCCGCTTTCTCTTTTTCCATCGGTGGAAACGCTGCGAGCGTAAGATTGTCTAATTGCACGAAGGGTCCCATCACTTTTTCTAAAAACTCAAGGATTATCGGATGCGAGACGGCGGGCCACATTAATTCAGGTGCTAATTCGAGTGTGTTTCCGAACCATGTCTGCTCGTCGTTGGCTGCGGAGAGTTCCGCGTGTTTCTCGCGCCAACTTTGCATCTGCGGTTCATCAAAGACTTTTTCAAATATTGCAAAACCGTCGGTCTTATAAGCTTCAAAGCGTTCGTCTAATGTTGGCATTGATTTTCCTTTCAAGCAATTTTCAATCTTAGGACTTGTGCAAAATCCCATTGTTTGCTTACAGGATTGGAAGACTGGAATATTGGAAGGTGTGGTGGAGGTCCCCATCCTTCCTCGCCTTCCATCCTTCCGATCTCCCACAGAACGTGAAATTTCTCAACGCAGTCCATTTAGGATTGCCTCGGCGAGCTCCATGGTTTTAACAGCTTCGTCAAGGTTGGCGGCGGGAAATGAAACAGGCGTGTCAGATTTGACACAGTCTAAGAAATACCTGTTCTGCTCGACGGTGCCGCCCGTGCCTGCTTGGGTAAGTTTGTGTTGCGTGCCATCACAGAAAACCGTTCCTTGGGAGACACCTTCGAGGTAAGCGGAGATATCTCTGCCGTGTATCTCATAGCGTTCGAGGCGTGCATCTGTCGTGTAATTAGCGATGTGTTGAGCGACACACCCGTTATCGAACAGAATGAGTGCAGCGTGGACATCTTTATAATCTGAGATCGCCCGCTGCACGACACTGTGGACTTCTTGGACATCCGCTTCGGCGACCGCCCGGATTGTATCAAGCGCGTGGATCGGTGTCTCCAGAAACATGTTGTCCATCAGGTGTTCTGGAAATCTGCCTGTCAGTCGTGTAATGCTTTTGTGGAATTCGCCGACGATTTGTGTGACGGGACCGCGTGCGGTGACCTGTCGTTTCGCTTCAACGATGATCGGATGAAAACGGCGGTTCCAACCCACCATCCCTTTCGCACCTGTCCGTTTTGCAGCACTCTGCAAAGCGACCGTTTCTGAGACGCTCATGCCGGGTGGTTTTTCCAAAAGCGTATGGACACCACGTTCAAAACACGGAAGTGCCGCCTCGCCGTTGAGGTGTGCAGGTGTCGCGACAAAGATGGCATCTAAGGTTTCGCTGTCTAACAATGCCTCAATGCTCTCGTAGCGGTTTGGAACATTGAACATCTCTGCAGCGTTGTTTCGCGCTGCTTCAACGGGATCGCACACAGCGACGAGAGCAGTGTCGTCAAATTCTGAGAGGATTTTTAAATGACCGCGACCTCTACCGCCGCAACCAATGACAGCAACTTGTAGTTTCGACATGATTTTCTCCTTCGACGGATAAAGCGTCGCGACATAGCATTTAGTGCCGGATGTGGGGTGCCTCCATGACTTCTCGCTGTTCAGGTGACATGTCCTCAATGTAATCGGGGTACGTAACCTGGTGTGCCCCTGTGCCATAAGATTGGAATCCAGGACTGAACTTGTAGAGCAGCGCGCGCCGTTGATGGCTGCCTTTCCACGGAAGTGTACCGTGTGTCAAGGTTTCAGTGAAAATCACGGCATCGCCAGCCTTGGCATTGACTTCAAGCACCAGATTCTGATATTGTTCGTATCGCTTCATACTGCTGGGACAGGGAAGGTTCGCTTTATGGCTGCCTGGAACAATAGCCAAACCCCCATCGCCGGGTCCCTCGTCAGCGAGCATGTATTCGACGACAGTCAAACCCGTGTATATACGTCCGTATTTGAAGAAGTAGGCTTCCGAGAAATTCGGACGCTCGATCCCACCACCGTGTAAAGTGCCACCTTCCGTGCCTTTTTCCATAGCGATTAAGCCCGGACCGTGATCAAGTCGATATTTTTGCCCTAAAATCTCTTCAAGGCAGGGTTTAACCTTGGGGTGGATGAGCAAGTTTCGGAACTGTTCACACCAAGGTTTCTCCCATGCAAGCATGCCACCCATGTCCATTCGGTGTGCCGTACCGGAGAGTGCGGCTGAACCGCCTGCCAGAGAGGTGTCGCGTTCCCTGAGTCCTTCGATGTGATGGTCGATGGCAGCGTTGCACTGAGCGACTTCTTCTGCCGTCAAAGCGTTTTCGACGATGATGTATCCGGTCAAATCGAAGAGGTACTTTTGATCTTCGTTCATCGTTGTTCTCCTATTATGGCACACGGTGTGTGCCTAAGATTTCGCTTCTTCAATGCTTTGAGGTCTACCGGTTGCGTCACCTCCGAGCCATCGGTAGGGACGTGGGTAGAGTGCTAAAGATCTGTCTTCAAGTGGTAGTTTAATGGGTGCGCTGTTTCGGTTTGCAGAGAGTTTCGCGGCGATGGCGACTTCCAGTGCCTGTCGGAGGTCTGCGCCTGTAATCCATGGATCTCCGTTACCATCAACAGCCGATAAAAAGGAGCGGATGGAACCTGTGAGATAACCGAATTCGCTCCACGGATACGGGTTATAATTGGGGTCAAGTCGAATGCGGTTGCCGTGCGGGTCGTAGTCTTTGAAAATCTCTGGAGGGTTCCAATCCCAGCGGACAAGGCATTCATCTGTCCAAACGTCTACACCGCGGCAGGATGTTGGTGTTCCAAAGACACTACATTCCAAACCGTTTGAAAGATAAACACGTCCGTTGATGATTAAGCCTTCGTCGGTTTCTCCGTTTAGTGCTTCAGGCGGTGTTCCCCACGCTATGACTTCCTCAACTTCGGCATTTGTGAAAAGTCTTAGTACAGAGATGTGCTGGCATCCACCACCGGAGATTTCACCACCAAACCCATGAACACTTGCCCCTCTAATGTTCCCAAATTCACCTTTGTGCAGGCGAGCTGCAGCTTCCTGAACTTCATTCATAGCGCGTTGCAAATTGCCTCCGGCGAATATTATATCGCGTTCGGCACACGCTTCAACCATCGCGTCAGCATCTTGCAAGCGTGCGGCGATCGGTTTCTCTGTGGAAATACCTCTAATACCGGCTTCGGCACATGCAATCACGACATCTTTCATGTATTTCGTGGGGGTGACAACCACCGCGATGTCCGGTACCATGTCCTTCAATAACGTTTCTACATCTGGGTAGAGAGCAGAGACACCGAAACGCGCGCCGAGGACCTCCTGCCGTTGTGCATTGGCATCGACGATCGCGACGATTTCTGTGTCGGGATAAGTGGTGTATGCTTCTGCATAGTTCTGCCCCATCCGTCCACAGCCGATGATGGCTACTCGATATTTGGTGTCACTCATTTTTAAATCTCCTGATTGCGTATGTTATCAAGGTTTAAAAAGTGTGTCAAGAAAAAATGATGTGCTCAAGGAGGAGAGGATCTGCATTCATCAAGAGACCTAAGATCATCCAAATACAAGTGAAACCTAACATTCTCGCTTTCCGTATAAATTAGATAGGATCGTTGTTTCTTACCACTCAATCCTATCTACATTGCTTCGGTTTTTAGTGTTGAACTCACGTTGAGGAGACCCAAAAACGCGCTTGTTTTTTTTTTAGTTTTTGATGTATAATGGATTCAAACGAAAGCGTTTACTTACCTCGTGATTTTAGGGAGACTATGCAACAATTGGATTGTTCTGATACATTGGAGACGAGAAAAAATGGATACCAAACAGATCGAAAAGCGACTCAATGACTATGTACCAGACTTAGATGTGCCTTTTGAAGAGTTGCAGAAACAGTTGACGGCTTTCATCCAAGCCGAAAGGGAACAGTTGAAAGCCCGTATCTTGGAAGGAGAAAGAGGGTTTACCGCTTGCAAGATTCACACGGAGATATGGGATGTCGTTATTCAGAAAGTTTACGAGGTAGCTTCCTTTCAAATTCGGGATGAATTCCAGAAACAGATTGATGTCCTAAGCCAACTTCCAGAGGTTGATACCAGCGACTTGGAAGCGGAATTGGAAGGATGGATGCCGGATGTCGCGCTCTACGGGGTCGGTAGTTACGGTAGACACGAACTCTGCTATTTTTCAGATGTAGACGTTATCTATACCTCTTCTGTCGATTTAGAGGATATTTACGATGAGAGCACGCTTGAACTCATCCGATGGTTCTATGATTTTTTCGACAGCCTCCATTCGGTAATTCCAGGCTTTGAGTTCAGTTTCATCTATCGTCCGCTGGCGGATGTGGCGCAGTGGAATTATCAAGACATGACCGCGCTAATCGATATGCGGTTTATCGCTGGTGATTCAACACTGACGGAGCGTTTCCGAAAGGTCGTGCATTCTGAAAAATCGGATATCTCACTCGTACTGGACCTGCTGAAGTCGAAAGCGGATTCTTTTGAAGCCTCTGAGGATACGATCTATCTCAATCAACCGAATATAAAAACAGGGCGAGGTGGATTGCGAACGCTTCAATACGCACTCTGGATATGTGGACTTCCGGATTTTGTATCAATTCCTGAGCTCTACGAGCAATATGATGACGCACGACTCCTGCCATCCCTTGATTTCATGTTCAAGGTGCGGAATCTGCTTCATGTCCTTGCCGATGCTCCGCATGATGACCTTACCTATCATCCTGAAAAGGGGAATTTGCTTCAAGCACAGATCGCTGAGGTACTCGGATTTTCGGATGAGAGCGATGAGGGGCGTTATAAGTTCATGGCAGAATATTATGCGATGGCGAAATATCTGCATTTCAAAGCGGAACTTCTAATCCGAAAGATGTTGGCGAACGGGATTCCTATCTCGGACGTGCTTGCGGTAAGGACAGAGGTGTTGTATTGCATTGATAACAACTTCGGTGAACTTGATGCAGACGAACTCTTTACGCTGTTTACCTATTACCAACAGTACGATTTTGAGATTGATGCGTCGCTTTCTACCTTCATCTTCCGTTATGTTGACGCATTTGATTGGGATTCTTTCCAGCGTCGAATGGCGGAGTTGATAAACATGCCGGGTGATGTCGCGAAGACATTAACCCGCTTGCACAGATTGAGCATTCTGTCGCGTCTTGGGGAAGGTGGAGAACTTTTTGAAAGGGCAATGATGACAAGGAGCGAGCGGAGCTTAGACCCATATACAGTGGGAAAACATACGCTCGTCGCGATTGGTTATCTTGATGAGATTCGTCAAGTGGAATCCAGTAGTCCATTCGGTGGGGCTGCTCGGTTGGGTTCGCCAATGTCGCCGTCACCAACTTCTGAATTGGAGGAACTCAACGCGGCGTTCCGTAATCTTTCAGATCCAGCACCACTCTATATGGCACTCTTCCTTCACGATATAGATAAACCGGATCCAAACCATCCAGCGACCGGTGCGGAAAAGGCAGAGTGCATTGCGCCCGAATTTGGGTTCAATTCGCAACAGACAGATGATATCTGCTTTCTGATCCGGGAACATCTTGCAATGATAGATTTAGCGCGTTATCATCATTGGGATGAAAGCACAATCTCTGAATTCTGTAGGAAGGTTGGTTCTTTGGAACGTTTGACGGCACTGTATCTACTTACTTATTGCGATTCCAGGGCAAACGGTTTACAAAACTTCAGTCATGTCGTTAAGCATAACCTGAAGAGTTTATACGAGGTTGCGCGTACCCGTTTTGTTGGGCAAGAGGAAACACAGTGGGGTGCCTTCGCTCCTGTTGAAGAATTTCAGCAATTCCTCCACCACATGCCGGTCTCTTACCGTATCAGTGTTTCACCTGAAGAGATTGCCATGCATATAAAGATGACGACGCAGGCTGAAGCCGCTTCGACACAGATGGACGCAACACCCAGTACAGGGATTATCCAATTTGTTGACCGCCCTGGGTTTACTGAACTGCACCTCTGTAGTCCGAGTCGCATTGGAAAGTTGCACACTGTAAGTGGTCTCTTTTTCGCAAATGGCATAGATGTTCGCGACGCGCGCGTCTACACAAAACAGGATACCAACATTGAACTCGAACTCTATCGTCTTGTGCATCAACCACCGCATCATCGGGGAGAGCCAATGCCGCTGGATGAGGAACTCAAACGGGACCTCGATTTTGACATCCGCAGTCTCCTCGCGGAGGAGGTAACCCTGAAGCAAGTTTTTGATAAACACTACGTGAATCTGGATGAGACATGGCAGGTTGACGATGTAACTGTCGAGACAGCGCGGAACTATTCAGAGATTGTGGTTGTTGGTGAGGAGAAAGTTGGATTTCTTCACTATTTCAGTGGCATTTTGGCGGAACTTGGATTGAACGTTGAAATGTGTAAGTGTTCCGGTTTGGGTGGGCAGGCGATTGATCGGTTCTATGTACAACCGGTAGCTGACCGGAAAGCGGTGCACGCTGATATTATGGCGGCGTTGAATGCTGAAAACGGGCAGTAATTTTTTAAATAGGAGTTACGCAAAATTCCATCATTTGTTTGTGGAATTGGCAGACTGGAAGATTGGAAGCGTGGAGGAGGTCCCTATTCTTCCGCCCTCTTGGGAATGGGAAACTTGAATATTATAGTGAAGCCCGAAAATATGTAGACAGTTGGTCAGCAAACCAACCGCTCACCGCCGCTGGCGAGGATTGTATCCTCGCCTCCGCACAATGTCCAAGTAATTGTGGGCTTTACTATAATACTGAAATTTGCTGAACCGTAGTCTGGAATGTAAGGGAAGGGTTTTTGTTTGGGTGTTTCTTCAGATATACGTAAAGGCGATTGAAACAACAGATCCACTTGACCGAACCGCGAGGAATAAAAAAAGATGAAACAACGGGTACTCATTACGGGTGCGGCTGGCACAGTCGGCAGCGCGCTCTGGCAGGCATGGGAAGAACAGGATATTTATACGTTGACGCTGATGGATATTAACCCTATTGACGGAGCGAATTCGCGCGTCGTGCAGGCAGATATTCGGGACTACGCGGCGATGCCGGAATTGTGCCGAGATCAAGATGTCTTGGTGCATCTTGCTTATATCCGTCAAGATTCTCCCAGGAGGGTGCCGGGTGAAGTTAGCGACATCGGTGCATCCATAAATATATTTGAAGCGGCACGAGAGAGCGGTATTCAGAAGATTATATATGCCAGCACAAATCATGTGTCAGGCTGGAATGAGCGGTTAAATTCTCCGCCCCGCTTTTCGACAGCGGATCAGTTTCGCCCCGATGGATGGTACGGCGCGATGAAGGGGATGGCAGAAATCGCAGGGCGATATCTCGTTGATGCGCACGATATGCGGTTCATCAGCATCCGTATCGGGAGTTTCAACGGCACATACGAACCGAGTGGGATTCGTCATTGTAGTACACTCCTGACACCGCGGGATTGCGTGCAACTCTTCGGATTGGCTGTGGATTACGATGGACCGGTCAAGTATCTAATCACTTATGGACGTTCTGCGAATTCTGATGGGTATCAGCAGAGCTATCTTGATATAAGTGGTGCCGTTGAGGTGTTGGGATATCAACCACAGGACAATTTGGTTAAAACGCATCTCCACAAATTTTTATCGGAATCGTGATCGGCTTATGCGCGAAACCCCCGACTACAACGATCTTTACTATCAGAATACAACTACCCACTCCCAGATAATTGACATTGTAACAAAGCGTGCTGTATCATTAAGCGAATTCTCACTACCGATTGATTGGGAAGTGTGCTTTGGAAACTCGCATCCCGTAGAAGTGGAGATTGGATTCGGAAAAGGGCGTTTTCTGCTCGAAGCGTCGAAAAGACATCCCAAGGTGAACTATATCGGCGTGGAACGGGCACAAAAGTACGTCGAATTGACGCGGGAACGGTTTGAGAAGTACATACGTCATTTCGGTGTGGACAGAGCATCGGGGACATTCTCGAATGTCCGTCTCGCGTGGACAGATGCAAACTACTTTTTGACCCGGTATGTGCCTACGGAATCTGTCCAAGCGTATCATATCTATTTCCCGGATCCGTGGCCCAAGAAACGGCAGCGGAAACGCCGGATTTTTCGGAATCAGGACTTTCTCACTGCATTGACGCGAACACTAAAATCGGAAAACGGTCGGCTTTATATTGTGACGGATTATGAGGAATATTTCCAGGAGATTCAAGAGCGTCTTGCAGGTTTACCGGTGTTGCGTCCCGTTGCAGCGGATCTCAGTCCAGATCAGGATATCGCGACGAATTTTGAAATGAAGTATGTCTTGGAGGGTAGGGCAATCTATCGGGTGGTGTATGAGAAATTTTCGTCTTAACATAAAATAAAGAACGGAGAAATTATGGATACCATGGAAATGACCGCAGCACAAGCCTTCTTAAGCCCTGAAGAGTATCTCGCAAGAGAACGGAAAGCACTGACGAAAAGCGAATATCGTAATGGGCAATTGTATGCATTGCCAGGAGCAAGCCGCAAACATAATATAATCGCAGTTCATGTTTCTGGCGAACTTTACATGCAATTGAAGGAGCGGTCGTGTGAAATTTACACCAATGATATGCGTGTGAAGGTTAGCTCTGCCGGATTGTATACCTATCCAGATGTTGTGGTCGTTTGCGAAGAACCCCAGTTTGAGGATACACACTTTGATACGCTCCTGAATCCGACTGTTTTAATAGAGGTGCTTTCGCCGTCAACCGCTGCCTATGACCGAGGTGAGAAATTCGCATCCTATCAAAAACTTGATTCCTTGTGTGAATATGTCCTCATTTCACAAGACAGAGTGCGGGTTGAACACTATTTGCGGCAGGAACAGACGTGGGATTTAACAGAATTTCATTCCTTATCTGATATATTTCGGCTTGTTTCAATAGCGTGTGAATTATCCTTGCAGGCAATCTATGCGAAGGTTCAATTCTCTGAAGTGTAGACGCAATCGCCCGAACGTGCAACAAACCGAACAGGGGAATAAAAGATGAAGGCAGAACAACCTGACAATATCGACAATCCCCAAGCTACGCCTGAATTGTGGCAATCCCTTCCGAACGCGCCAGGGGTCTATCTGATGAAAGCCTCCGATGGTGCCGTTATCTATGTCGGAAAAGCAATCCGTTTGCGGGCTCGGGTCAGATCCTATTTTCGTGAGAAATCTACATCCGGGTTGACATCGCAGATGATGCGGTATGTTACAGAGATTGATTATATCGTCACAGAGACAGAAGTAGAGGCGTTGATTTTAGAAAATAACCTGATTAAGGCACACCAACCCCGCTACAACGTGAAACTGAAAGACGATAAACGCTACCCGTATCTACGCGTAACCACGGATGAACCTTTTCCTCGTATCCATATTACGCGTAAAGCCGAGAACGACGGAACACGCTATTTCGGCCCGTTTGTTCACGTGCGCTCAACACGCCAAGTGCTCAAACAACTAACAAAATTATTTCCGATTCGCACCTGCACACTACCGCTTACGGAAACGGAGAACAGATACCGGGTCTGTTTAGATTATCACATTGGTCGGTGTCCGGGTCCCTGTGCGAATAAGATAGACGTACCGAACTACGACGAGATCGTTCAGAAGGTGTGCCAGTTTTTAAGTGGGAATACGGACGCTGTTGTTAAAGAGTTGACAGAACAGATGCAAGCGGCAGCAGAGGCACTTGATTTCGAGACGGCGGCAAAATATCGGGATACGCTTAAGGACGTTCAACAGGCGATTACCACACAAAATATGGATAGTGTTTCCGCTGCAGACGAGGATGTCATCGGTATTGCTGCACGAACTGATATCGCATGCGTTCAACTTTTGCGGGTCCGGGATGGTAAGTTGCTTGAGCGTGAGCATTATTATCTTAACGATGCAGATCCAGAATCACTCGCGACTGGGTTAAGTGCTTTTATTTCGCAGTATTATCAAAATGCTGTCTTTGTTCCGAAGACGGTTGTCTTACCGATGCAAATTGCGTCGATGGAACTAATTGAAGATTGGCTCAGCGAAAAACGAGGGAACCGTGTCGGGTTGCATGTGCCGCGGGCAGGTAGACTCAGAAAATTGCAGACTTTGGCATCGAAAAATGCTGAGATTCTTCTGACGCAGCGTGAGCAAAACGTCGTTTATAGCAGTGGTGTGGAGCCAGCACTCGTTGAACTACAAGAACTGCTTGGGTTGAAGCATCCACTCCGACGTATTGAAGCGTATGATATTTCCAATATCGGCGATAGATTCGCGGTGGGGTCAATGGTCGTCTTGGAGGATGCGAAACCTGCGTCAGGAGAGTACCGTCGGTTCAAGATTCGCTCGGTTGAAGGGCAGAACGATTTCGCAATGATGCAAGAGGTAATCACTCGCCGCTTCCGCCGTGCCCTTGCAGATGATGAAAAATTTAATAAGCTGCCAGATTTGATGTTGATTGATGGTGGGAAAGGACAGTTGAGTGCCGCACAAGCAGCCATGAAAACGTTCGCTTCATCTCACCTTCCTGATATTCCAATGATAGCACTCGCGAAACGGATTGAGGAGATTTTTGTTCCGGGGAAGTCGGATGCAATTGTACTGCGCGAAGATAACCCGACGCTACACATGATCCAGCGGCTGCGGGATGAGGCGCATCGGTTTGCCGTCACGTATCATCGGCAGCTCCGACAGAAGTCGCTCAGTGAGTCAGTGCTTGATGAGATTCCAAACCTCGGTCCGAAGCGAAAACAAGCACTGCTTCGGCATTTTGGTTCAATTGAAGCGATTCGAGAAGCGAGTTTGGACGGATTGCTCTCTGTGAAAGGAATTCCACGCAGTGTCGCGGAAAATATTCGGAAGCACCTCTGAGCGTTCTGCACAAATTTGTGCTTTTTGCTAAAATTCTGCCCCTTATCGTGCAGCGAATTTTCAGTCTCTAAGAGGCATCAGGCATCAGTCGTCAGGTACAAGAGGTTTACGCACAGGTACAGCCCCTCTTTAACTGATACCTGAAAACCGAGAACCGATAACTATTCCCTTTGGCATATTATTTGCTAAAGAAAATTGAAATGATACCTTTGCTTGATTCACGAATTTTTGCACTTTTGAGAATACAAGAACAACTGAAAATAAAAAATGCGCGAAAGAAACATCAAAATCATCACGATACTGCTCATTCTACTAAGTGTTGCAGCGTTGCACATAAAACTCTATCGGTTCGCCGAGGTGACACATGACGGTGCGCTACAAGTATTGGTCTGCTTGGGGCGCGTTGTTGATATAGACACAAACGACGAGGCAGACCAAGTTTTGTCCTTTCGTATCCTTTCTGGTCAGTTTCGTGGCGAAACTGTTCAGGTGAACAACGTTTGGACCGGACGCGCCTTCGGAGACCGAGTGTTAAGCAAGGGAAATGTGCTATTCCTCGATATTCCGCTCCGAGACCCGTCAAATCCGAGAATTGACACCGTCTCAATGCGTGAATATTTCCGTACACCGTTTCTGCTCTATCTGGCGGGCGCGTTGGGTGTCCTTATGATACTTGTCGCCGGTATGAAGGGTGTCCGAGCGATTCTGACGTTGTTTGTTACTGCACTCACCGTGCTTTATCTACTGGTGCCGCTGACGATCAGCGGTTACAACCCTATTGCAGTTGCACTCCTAATTGCTGCCTTTCTCACATTCGCAACCTTCCTTCTCATTACAGGATTTAGTTTCAAGGTAATCTCCGGTGTAATTGGAACGCTCGGCGGATTAGCCGCTGTTGGGATTTTGTCTGTCATTAGCCAGCATGCAATGGCACTGACTGGATTGGCGCAGGAGTTCGGTTTCTTGGAACTTGGGATTGCGCTGTGGCGGACACCTGCCTCACATCACTGGAATTTCACAGGTATCTTATCTGCTGGCATCATCTTAGGTGCTGTCGGGGCAATGATGGATGTGAGTATGTCTATCTCTTCAAGTGTCCACGAGGTTAAGCAGGTAAATCCGAACATTACCGTCCGACAAGCGATCCGTGCTGGCTTGAATGTGGGCAGAGACATTATGGGGACGATGGCGGACACGCTCATCTTCGCCTACCTCGGCGCGCACATGATGACGATGTTGCTGCCGCGCATCGATTTCCCTGAAGTCGGTGTTCTCTATCCTTTTCTCCGCCTCGTCAACGATGAAGCAACAGCAGTTGCGATTATTCAAGCGGTCGTAGGCACGATCGGATTGGTGCTCACGGTTCCAATTGCGGCATCGGTTGCCGGATTCCTCACACAGTACGCGAAGGTAGACATATCTGAGATTCACGAAGACCTACCTTCGGAAGAGGAATTAGAAGAGTTGTTCCGTGCGGATCCGCCGCGTAGCAAAGCCCGAATCTCTGTTCCAATCGCCATGGCGATTGTTCTCATCGGGACGATCTTTGTTTACTATCGTACGCATGACCTCTCCGCAACGGTTTTGGAGCAACGGGATGCAGAGGGCAATCCTGTTAACAGGTCGGAATACGCAAAAGGCAAAGTCCTCCGTTTGCTGGAATCCAGTGGAAATTTCCTGTTTCACATTGACGGGAGTGCTGCGAATGATCTGGACAATCATATTGTTCCTACGGCTTTACGTGAGGCATTCAGTAGCCAAAACATCCCGTTTTCGGATGAAATCACCGTCTCAGTTAAACCGTGGAAGGATAGTCGTTGGCTCCTCTCGGATACGAGATACGAGCAGACTTATAGTATTCGTGCCATGAAGGACCCTGTAGGGGGCGTATCCTCCGAATCGCGACTCAATGTTTATGAGTCAAAAAGTGAGCATCATATCCTTGAGGTGGAGATGCTAAGCGGGATGTATAAAGGTAGACGCTTGGTGCTGCGGAACATTGTAAATCACAATATGCCGTTGTTGAGCATTCCTGCGGAACCGGGAGATGTTATCCTTTGTCGTGTCGCAGGTGATCCCGAACAGGTGAGCCTCGTTAATATCGTCCAAGATTACGGTAGGGATCGATTTCTGATTTGGATGGTAGGTGGGATGTTGCTACTTATTATCCTCGTGGGTAGACTTGAAGGGATCCGTACGGCGTGTGCGATGCTAATGTCTGCTGGTGTTATCTATTTCTTCATGCTGCCGTTGATTTCACAGGGTGCAAATGCGGTATTCATCGTGACACTAACTTCGGGAGTCGTAGCGTTTGTGTCTCTGGTATTCGTGATCGGCCCGAGTCGGAAGACCTTCTCAGCTGTGCTGGGAACGATGGGCGGAATCTTGGTTGCGGGTCTGATTGTCCTGTTTGCGCAGCAGCATCTCCATTTTTCTGGGTTAGAGAATGCGATTTCGGCGGATATCATAGAAGCAACGCGGACACCACCTTTCGATTTCGTACAGATTCTCTTGGCGGGTATGCTGATGGGGGTGTTGGGTGTTGCTGTTGACGGAGCGATTGAGGTGGCATCAAGTATGGAGGAAATTCGCAGGGCAAATCCGAACATGCCGACCTGGCGGCTTATCGCCTCCGGTTTGAATGTCGGTACGGACATCCTTGGCACGATGGTGAATACGTTGGTCTTTGCCTATCTTGGCGTGGAGTTGCTACTCGTTGTCACAGTTACAGCACCGAATCTGGACTTTTTCAAATCGCCACCGGCGCAGCTGTTGAGTATCGGGGTCGTATCGGCGGAGATTGTGCGGTTGCTCGCTGGTACGCTCGGTTTAGTTCTGGCGATCCCAATCACGGCGATAATTTGCGCGTTCTGGAATCCTAAACGGAAGGCGTAGCGGCATCTTCTGACGCGGGCTTCGGCATTACAGGATACTTCCCTTCAGCAATCAATCTTTGGCGAGCTTCTTCCAAGCGTTCCTCCCAATTAATCAGGGTAGGGGTTCTGCCATACATTTCTATGAGTTTCCCCGCTTCTTCATCCATAAGTTTCTCGCGCTCAAGATAGGCTTCCACTTCCTCCTTGTTGGCAAGATAATAGAGGATAGTGGCGTAGATCTCCTCCATGGACAAAGTCGGGAAACGGTGATGAAGTTCATCAACGCCCTTACCTTGTCGATACTTATTTAACACATGTTGAATAGCAATACGATGTCCTTTGATGCGTATGTCGATTTCGCTGTTGAAGTCAAAGTAGTTTCGTAGTTCCATTCTTTACCTCTTTTCTTGTGGAAGATATTGTATAACATCTTGATATTGTTCAGGTGTAAAGGAGTTCCAAACCCTACGCAACTCCTTGACGTAAGTTCCAATTGAGGTACGCTGTGGGAAACAAAGAATTCCGGGGACATGCCCGCCAGCCTGCAAATGATCAGCAAGATGTCTTGGCATGGTCGTTCTGTTGTTGGTAATTAGGATGTAGTTGTTGCGTTCAATCCACGTCAGAATATCTGGATCGGGAGTTGCAAGCGGAGGCACGCCTTCATCTCCAATGCGTTGAACGTGCATCTCGTGGAGTTGTTCCTGAATTGCACGTCTGAGGTGTTCATCAAGGAGAAATCGGGGCCTCATGCAGGTTCATCCCACAGCGGGTTAAACTTTCCTGCAGCGATCTGTTTCTCCCGCTCCTTTCGGAGGCGTTCTCGTTCTTCAACGAACATGAGGGTAGGTACCTGGGTTTGCTGCCATTCCTTATCTGATTTTTTTTTCTGTTGCCTCACCCGTTCCAAGTAAGCCTCTACCTCGGTTTTGTTTGCCTCATAGTAGAGAAGCGTGGCGTAGATTTTCTCTAAGGGCAGTTTTGGGAAACAGCGCAAAATTTCTTCAGGTTCTTTGCCTTGTAAACGCTCTTCTAACACCTCGTCAATATAGACACGGTGTCCCTTGATGCGGATGCTGGTTTCATCAATAAAGTCAAAATAGTCTTGCACATCCATCGTCTATCTCCTTTTAAGTGATGTTTAAAATTTTAGATGAAAACGTGCGAAAAATCAAGGCTTAATTTGGAAACTCATTTTCAATACCAATTTCTGTTACCAATACATGAAGTTTAATAAAATATTTGGGTAATTCTATGTTCCTCCAAACCCGGTAGGTGCGGTTTGCAACCGCACCATAACTGTCAATTTTAGAAAAATGAACCGTCTCGAATCCAGGCCCGGTAGGT
>JAPPBX010000094.1 GCA_026702755.1 Candidatus Poribacteria bacterium
CACACACATTAAAACTGTCTTTCGATAGAATATTAATGATTTATGAAACACCCTCTATTAAATTAGATAATACAAAGAGCAAAATGGAAAACATACAAGAACGCAACATAGAAAACGAACTGCAAACATCGTACCTCACCTATGCGATGAGCGTCAACACGAACCGCGCGATACCTGATGTTCGTGACGGTCTCAAGCCGAGTACTCGTCGGATCGTCTACGCGATGGGAGAGATAAATCTCACTGCAAACCGGCCTTATGATAAATGTGCTGCTGTTGTTGGCGAAGTGATGAAAAATTATCATCCACACGGTGATGGTCCTATCTACGGTACGCTTGTTGGTTTAGCGCAGCCGTTTAATATACGTTATCCATTGGTAGATGGACAAGGGAACTTTGGAAGTATTGACGACGACCCACCGGGGGCGATGCGTTACACGGAATGCCGTCTTACTGTTATTGCAGGTGAGATGCTCACGGACATTGATAAGCAAGTCGTTGACTTCCAACCCAACTACAAGGACTCTCTTGAAGAACCAACTGTTCTTCCTGGACTCTTACCCAACTTGCTTGTCAACGGCACCACGGGCATTGGTGTAGGTTATCTTACGCGCATACCGCCACACAACCTCAGCGAGGTTGTTGATGCCCTACTTTGCAAGCTCACAGACCCTGATGCTGATGTAGAAACACTCATGGAACACATCGTTGGTCCAGACTTTCCTACTGCTGGCGTTATCGTTGGCACCAATGGTATCAGGCAAATGTATACTACCGGTAGAGGCAGTGTCACCATCCGAGCCAAGGCTGTTATAGAAAGAGTTTCCATTCGTGGAGCAGAACGGGAGCAGATAATCATAACAGAAATTCCGTATCAAATAAAAAAGAATCAGCTGTTGGAGCGGATGTATCAATTAGTTGTCAACAAAACCATTGATGGAATCCAGGATATCCGAGATGAATCAGACACAGAGATCCGCATTGTTATCGTCCTCAAACGCGGCGAAATTGCACAAGTTATCCTGAATCAGTTGTATAAACACACGCAGATGCAGACAAACTTCAGCGCGAGTCTTCTCTGTCTTGTAGAAGGGCTTCCAAAGATTCTGACGCTTGAAGAGATCCTCAGGCACTACCTTGCACATCGGAGGGATGTCGTCCGGCGGCGTACACAATTTGAACTTGCACGTGCAGAACGTAGAAATCACATCTTAGAAGGGTATCTCTTAGCACTGCAAAACCTTGAGGCAATCATAGAACTCGTTCAAACAGCAGAATCACCGCAAACAGCAGAGCAGGAATTGCGAGACACCTATCAGCTGAGCGAAGATCAGGCAAGAGAAATACTTACGATGACACTTCGGCAGTTGACAGGACTCGAGCGGCAGCGCCTTCATGATGAATATACGGAGCTTCTTGATCATATCGCGGAGTTTCGCGCTATCCTTGCCAACGAGGCATTGGTAACGGATATCATCCGAACAGAACTCGAAACCCTGAAAGAAAAATACGGGGACGAACGCTGCACAGAAATTACGAATGAAGTTAAGGAATTTGAAATCGAAGATCTCATTGCCGATGAAGAAATGGTAGTCACGCTGTCCCACGCTGGTTATATTAAACGGTTACCCATGGACACTTACCGCAAACAGCACCGCGGCGGTGTTGGAATCAGAGGGGCTGCGGCAAAGGATGGTGATTTTTTAGAACATATTTTTGTTGCTACTGCTCATCAGAACATTCTGTTTTTCACAGATTGGGGCAAGTGTTACACACTGAAAGTCCATCAAATTGCAGAAGCCAGCCGTCAATCAGCCGGACGGGCAGTTGTCAACTTGCTTCGCTTATCGCAGGACGAGAACATCACGGCTTACGTTCCGGTCTCTTCCAAAGCCGCTAATGAAAAAATTGAAGCGACTGATACCAATGAAATCACGATAGATGAACTTGAGACGGCTGATGCCGATGGAATAGCGGAAACAGACGATATTGGCGAAGTTACGACGAATGAATTTGTTTTTATGGCGACACAACAAGGGATTGTCAAGAAAACAAAACTTGCCAGTTTTGAGAACACAATATCAAGTGGCATCATCGCTGTCAACCTTAATGATGGTGATAAACTCATTGGCGCACAAGTAACAAACGGGAATTCTGATATCATCCTTGTCACCCACAAAGGTGTTGCTATTCGGTTCAGTGAAAAAGATGTTAGACCTCTCGGACGCAATACGCGCGGCGTGCGCGGGATAGAACTTGGTGCCGATGACTTCGTCGCGCAAATGGTTATTGTTAATGGCGAACCGGGCGGAGAGGAAACGGAGGACGTAGTAGGGGCGAGGTCACCTCACCCCTACACCGGAGAAGACGATACCTTGTTGATTGTTACAGAAAATGGGTATGGCAAACGAACAGCTGTCTCCGCTTACCGTTCACAAAAACGCGGGGGAAAGGGTATCATTGCCATCGGGAAATCTAAGCGAAACGGGGCAGTCGTCGCTGCAAAGCGCGTCGCAGATATTGATGAGCTCGTTCTTATTAGTTCAAGCGGATATGTCACCCGGACCGCAGTCGGGGACATTCGGCGTATCGGACGAAACACACAAGGTGTACGGATTATGGCACTTCAAGCAGACGAGACGCTTGTTGATGCAGCCAAAATTGAGCTTTCATCCACTCTTCTCGCGGAAGAATTAGACTTCCAAGAATAGTTATTCCTCGCGCGATGCTTGGGACTAACCGATAACTTTAATAGAAACCGGTTTTGAACCACGGACAAAACCGATTAGAAGGTCCATAGTAAAAAAATGAGATACCTTAATGCACTCACGATCCTTATTTTAATCGTAGCATCTTTCTCGCTACAGCCTAATTTGCAAGCCCAAACCGAAGGTGAAACCCCTGAATTGGTAATACTCCCTGATGCAGATGCAGGACTGAATGCTGATATGATCCGCGCATCAGAACTCTACGCGGACCTAATGTGGGCAGTTTATTGCAGAACGAATGGCTATAACATCCCAAAAAGCAAAATCGCCTACGATGTATTAATCGATAGTTTGGAATCTGACAAGGACCTCGCTAGGCTCACAGAGAATAAACTCTTATCTGAACGTGATTTAAGTTTCATTTATACAGAGCGTGCCTCACTCCGATATTCCAGGTTGCAGGACTTCACAGGTGCTGAAGAAGATATCGAAACAGCCATCAGATTGAACCCTGAAAATGTAACAGCAATATGGATTCTTGCCCAAATAGTGACAATCCGATTCGATTACATGGAACGAAACGGAAACAAGGAGGTAACTGACATATTACAAGAGAAAATGTTCGCTACCTTAAAACGTGTGGTTGAATTGGATACCGATCACGAAGATGCATATCGCGTCCTTGGCAGCATGGCACGCAAAATCGGCGATATTGAACTTGCAATTACGTCTTTCAAGGCACTTACGCGTATTGTGTCTCATGAGTCCCAATACCATAAGGAACTCGCTGAACTCTATGAGATACAGAACCGATTTGCCGAAGCTGTACAGTCCTATGAAAGAGTCGTGACCATACGCCCCGAGCTGACACCCGAACTGACGGGGCTCCGAAACCATATTGGACAACTTTACCTTCAAACAGGCGATTATCCGGCAGCTATAAAGGCTTTTCGCTATATTTTAACGTCGTTTGAGGATTCCCAAGACAGTCTATCAGCAAAAACAGAAAGCGACAACACAAAGGTTCCTGCCACGTATAATATTGATGTCGCTGAAATTGACGCGCACCGCGGTATCGGCCTTGCATATCAGTTGCAGAATGACTTTGAGCAATCCGAATTTCATATCACGCGTGCGATTACTTTGATGGAAGAAAAGGTAAAACGGACTCGCAGCGGTTTCCGCGTGAGAAGTCGGGAACGCATCAGGTTGGCGAGAGATCTCCAAAACGCACGCTACGCGCTCGGACAGATTTATATCCAGCACAACGTCCCTCAGAAAGCTATAGAAACCCTCGCCAAGATTCTGGCTGATGATGACGAAAATGTCTCCGCACTTTCCAGCATCGGAATAGCTTATCAAATGCAAGGCGACGTGAAGCGTGCAGAAATCCATCTACGTAGAGCGATTGAGTTGTCTTCCAAAGACGAATTACCGGATGCATATAACGCATTAGGATACCTCTACGCGGAACAGGGAATCAAGTTGGATGAAGCAGAAACCTTGGTCCGCCGGGCACTTGAAAGCGCGCCGAAATCCGGAGCGTATCTTGATAGTTTGGGACTTATCTATCTCAAGCAGGGGAAACTGGATGCCGCTATAGAAAATTTGGAGCAAGCCATCCGTTATCTACCTGACACACCTGAGATTCTCTTGCATCTTGTTGAGGCTTACCTCGAAAAGGGATTGAAGCAGAAGGCGTTGCAGACTTTGGAGCAAGCCATCCAACTTGAACCAGATAACGCTGAACTTCTCCAAAAACTTGAGGCTGTTAAACCCCGATAATCTTTTTTTCGGAAACGGTGTGTGAAAATGTCGGTTTCAAATCTGCTTCGCGTGCCATATCTGTGCTCCTTATTCGTTCGTAGCACACTTATAAGTCTTTTGGTGATGCTGTTGCTTTTAGGGGGAACCTACAAAAGTTCAGCATACATCTGCGGTACACCGCATTTGTCAAGCCCAAAAGCGTCTTTTAGGACAGACACACCTCAGCAGCTTCTGCCACCCAGAAATCCGACGGCACCTGCCTTGCCTGCTGCACCTGCTTTGCCAATTGGCACAGAGCGAACTTTTTTTGCCCCTGACTTTAGAAGCATGCAACAGTACACTGTTTCCGCGGTACTACGTGGTGTCGGTAGTTTTTGCTATGTTTTTGTTGAAGAAGCTGAGTGGAACACACGGGTTACCCCCAGAACCGTACAGGCAATAATCCGTGCTTTTGACGCTGCCACGCCAGCAAACCCGCAACAAGGAATTTACGCAACGCTGACGAAGTTCTTTGGAGCACCACCGGATATCGATGGAAACGGGAGGATTATCTTACTTCTACTTAATATTCGGGATGCACACGGCGTAAACCAGTACACGGCAGGTTTTTTCAACCCGACGGACCAGAGCCGTGGTTTACTCAGGACTCCCGGATTCCGAGGGTTTCCGATTCGTAGTAACGAAGCGGATATGTTATATATTGATACACAACCTCTTGACCCAAATAGCGAAAGAGCGCATAATGTAATTGCACATGAATTCCAGCATCTCCTCAATTGGCAGCATGATGCAAGAGAAGCAACTTGGGTTGATGAGGGGTGTGCAACGTACGCCGCATTTCTTTGCGGTTATTCCGTGCGGGAACATATAACTGCGTTTGAGAAGATGCCTTCTGTTTCGCTCATAGCATGGCCGGAGGGTAATGCGAACTCGCTTCCGCACTACGGTGCTGCTTTTCTATGGATGCTCTATCTCCATGAGCAATATGGGGGCATAGGAACGGTTGTGGAAATTGTCCAGAATCGCGGCACATCGCTTACTGGTGTTTCGGATGCCCTCGCATCGCGGGGTATTACACAAACGTTCTCTGAGATATTTACGGCTTGGAAACTTGCTAACTATTTATCTGATTATCGTGCGATTTCGCTCTCTCTTGCACCTCGTCGCTGGCACCGTTCCTATCCGAGCGGTACGCAGCACGGGGAGCTCAGCAATTTTTCTGCGGCGTATATCGGCTTTGAAGATGCTGCAGGATTAACACTTGGATTCTCAAGTAGTTCTCCGGCGAGCAGTGCTGCTCATGCAATCGAATTTCACCGCACTGGTACTATCGACATTAATAAAATAGAGTTATCGGCGGGTAATGCCGGTTCTCTTGTTTTATCAAATACTGCTACAGAGGTTATTCTGGTTCCGAGTTTGCAAGCGGAGACCATTAACGCTCAAGTACAAAGCGCGACGTATCAGTATAGTGCAGCCCGCGGTGCACATATTACCTTTATTACGACTGCTCTTCCGAATCCGGTGCATCCGCGGTACTGGGATATCATCGCGAAACCGAATGAATCTCTCGTTGGGTTAGTGCCTACCGTGACGTTGATGCTGTTTGAGAACAACGTGGAACGCCTCTATAAGGAAGCACAGGCAATGTATCCAGTAATGCAAGATTCTCATGACAGTCGTCTCTATCGATTTTCATTCCTTCTTGAACCGGAGATAGCACCGGAATCTGTGGTATATCAGATTTCACTTGATTCGAGGCTCGCTGTTACAGGCTCGTTAACCGAATGATATTATAGACGCGCGGCAGGTGTTCTTCTTGTCGCGTTTAGGAGATCGTTCCTCCTTGTCTGAAAATTTCGTTTCATCAAATGGACATTTAAAAAGGGGAAAAGATGCAATCTACACTCTATGCAGGAACTATTGGACAAAGCGTCTGGCGCAGTACCGACAATGGAGACACGTGGAACAGGGCGAGCAATGGACTCTTCCCAGAAGCCGATGTTCGCGCGATAGCTGTGAGTCCAAGCAATTCGGATACTGTCTATGCAGGTACTGAGAAAGGTATTTTCCGAACAAACGATGCTGCTGATTCATGGCACCGTCTCACAAGCCCTATGGACGAGCTGGAAGTTTGGGCAATTGCTATTGACCCGCGATCATCGGACACGGTCTATGCAGGGACGTGTCCCTCTGCGCTTTTCAAATCTACTGATGGTGGCGATAGTTGGAAGCAACTCAACGCTGATTTGGCACAGGAATGTGAGGGGGTCCCGATTATTCCGCGTGTCACAACTTTTATTGTCGATCCCGAAGATTCACAAACGCTCTACGCTGGAATTGAAATCGATGGAATGCGCCTAAGTACAGACAGTGGTGAAACGTGGGTAGAACGCAGTGAAGGACTCAGCAGTCTGGATATTCACGGACTCTGTGTGGTGCCAGGTTCGCCCAAAACCATTATTGCTGCGACAAATAATGATGTCTGTGTAACTACAGATATGGGGCAGCAGTGGACACCATTGAACGTTAAAGCACATTATCCATGGCCCTACTGCCGTGCCGCATTCTTTCTTAATGGCGATGCGGGTCGCGTCTTTATCGGTGCGGGAAACGGTCCCCCAGGCGACCAAGGTGGAATTTTCTCAACGACCGATGCCGGTAAGACGTGGAGACGAGCTGACATTGGTAGAACAGCGAACAGCACAATCTGGACCTTCGCCCATAATCCAAAGGTTAACAACCTCCTTATTGCTTGTAGCGTAAGCGGACAGCTTTACCGCAGTACAGATACCGGCAATTCGTGGACGAAACTCACACACGAATTTGGGGAAGTTCGATCACTGGCTATCGGATAAATACTTGACTAATTTCTGTAATTTATGGTATGTTGTTAACAAAATGTGGGGCGAAGGATAGAAAGTTTCAAAGTGTGCTAAAGTTCAGAAATCTGTAAAGTTGAAAAGAGATGTGTTTTTAACAGAAACCTCTTGCAAACTTCGCAACTTGCAAACTTTCTCGGGTTATACAAAGGTGCGATCAAACAATCGCGCTTTACGATGAGACAGGTTTACAGACCTGATCGAAAGGAAACCTAAATTCTTTTGAGCCCAAGATATTGAATATGCTGACGAGATTTTTAAGTGGGCGCGATCATATCGGAAATCTCGCGAAATGCATAGTTACGGGTTATCGGTTTTTGGTTAAGATTTATGGCATCAGAGTCCTCTTTAACTCATAACTGGTAACTCGCAACTGATAGCCGGTAAACAGAAAGCTTAGTTTTCAAGTTACGCCCAAAATTATAGGAGGCACACTTCAGTGATACGTTTCTTTACAACCCTATTTATACCGCTTCTCTGCCTTGTAATGGTAGGCTGTATTGGTGGTGATGGTGAAGTTAACATTGACACACCACCCCCGATTAGTGACGCAAAGCGCGTTACAGTCGTTCCATTCTTCGCCGACGCGGGAGCAGAAGAAAATGTAATCAAGTTAGGTGGACGAATCAGCGTGAACCTTGCAACCCGCTTGGAGCTTATATTCAAGGAAGCAGAGTGGATCTATGACATCTCAACTAAGGTGAAACCCGTTGACGATAAACTTACAGAGTTGGGGCTAACCCGGGAACAGGTTTACGCAGATCCAGCTTTGGCAGCAAAACTCGGACAGGCACTCGAAGCAGATATGGTCATCATCGGGATGGTTGATAATCCAAAGTTGACTCGGCAGGACTATGACCAACATCTTATGAAACAGGGTCGGCAAGGCGGTATTTCCGGTACATCCACCTATATTCGTACCCGCCTAACTGCTATTGGTCGTGCTCGGGTCAAAGTCGTTGATGCCGGTTCTGGGGATATGCTTTTTAACAACCGTATCCGATCATATCTCAAGTACTGGTACGCCTACCAAACCCAGCAGAGTGAACAGATAATTTTTAAAAGCGATACAGATAGACTCGCCGATTTAGGGAAATATCTCTCGCTCAGGATTGCCTATAGCCTCTACCCAACCGGTTTGAGGTTGGAAACGGAAGAGCAGATTTTGCTTAAGCCGGATATCGTGTTAAAAGGGACAGGCGGTGTTGTTGAATTTAATTAGGACGTATGTGCCAGGTTCGTAACCAACAATGGGCGCGGTTAGAAACCGCGCCTATTCTATGAAGGCGAGAAATTCACGAAGAAATTCTCAAGTTGCTGGGTGTACATTTCACCATACTGCAAAAGTTCGCGCGAGGCATCGTACAGTTCTGACGGAGCGAGTTCTTGATAAGGATTCGTGATTTTTTCATAGTGGTCTAAAGCCCTCATGAAAAAATCTAATGTTTCTCGATCGATCGCGCTGTTTTGGTGTAAAGCACGGAAACTGTGGTGCTTTTGCTGTGGCGGTGTCTGCCCACTAAATTCGATGATAACGTTGTTTATATCCACAGCGCGTTGAATAATCATGAGGAAGCAGCTTTTCACATAAGAATGTGTAATCCTATCCCCCTGAACGTATTCTTCTTGATTCGCCGGTAGCCCGTGCCTCAATTGATCAAAGCACTCATTTATCGATTCCAATTTCGCTCTCACTGGATTGAACCGCCGATTCACAGATCTCTTCGGACTTTTGGTATTTCTTTTTCCCATTATGTTTTCCTCTTTCTCGTTAATTTTTGTTTTCTTAGGTGTTCTATTTTTTTAGACGTTGATAAATCTAAAAAGTTGTAGTTTTCTTCTTTTTACCCATCTCCAGTTTTTGTGTAATGGATCAAATGCCACTAATATTATTAAGTTAGCATCCCAGAAATTCCAAATGCGAAAGAGAATATTAGTCGTTGTTATCTTTGCTTTTGTTTGTTGTCTCGTGTTTTTGTTCTATTGGCGAGCAACGAAACGTCCAGCCTTGATACAGACACCACTCGTCTATGAACCCTCCGCTGCGCTCTCACCGCAAGACACGCTCATGTTGCTTGAACACTTCAACGCAGCGATTACTAAACGCGAGACGGAACTCAAAAGCGGGGTCATTGAGTTTACCCTCACGCTTAGTAAGATAAAAACTCCATTTTCCAAAAACCCTGTTTATGAAGAGAGGTTAGAATGGCACGTCACCTATCGATTTTCCGGTCAACAACGATTTTATCAGATTCAGGAACGCGTGAAGGTCAAACCAGGGTGGTTTCGGCGCGCGAAATGGAAGGAATCAAAGCGTTACAAATTTCAAGCGGATGACGGCGGCAAGAAAGGGTATGTTAACCGAGGAGATGGATGGCAGTGGACCTCCCATCACCCAATTACATTTAACAGTTACGGTAGTCCACTCCGCTGGAAATGGGACGCTAATTTGACTCGAATGACGCAAAGGTTCGGACCGATCGTTGACGCACAGAATATCATCGGCGAGGAGGCACCGGGTAACTATTTTAAATTTGAGGATTGGCGCGCTGATAGGATTGAAACAACTGAACTCTGGTCCAATCCACAAAAGGATTACCGCACGACAAAAGTTGTACAGCGGACAAGATACATTAACAAGGAATTGACGAATAAAACCTTAGTTTCTTCTGGGGAGCCGGTGACTGAGGGGTGGCTCTCTCCTCACATAAGTCAATTAAATTATACATGCCAATTGGCACAGTTTGAACCCGGTATTTGGTACCCCCAAACATCAACTGAGGTACGGGAGATGGTTGATGCCGAAAACTCACATTTTCTCATGGCGGAAAAGTTAACATTGCAGGTGCATAGTGCTGCCTTTAACATTCCAATCCCCGTAAAGGATTTGCTCTTGCAGCCTGATCGGTAACTGGACCGTACCATCTTTGATTCTATGTGCTAAAGGTTTCGTCTGCCTTTAAACTTGGTATAGCCTATCTAAATGTGTTAAAATTGAGAGCGTAGGATCTAACATTCAACAGTAAGAAAGCAGGGTAGAACAGTGAAAGCTATTGTTAGAACAGGCGATGGCGGACCAGAAGTCTTACAATTGGGCGACGCACCGTCACCAGAACCAACAGAAACCCAAGTCTTGGTGGATGTTCATGCCACCGCTTTAAATCGAGCCGATATGATTCAACGACGAGGCGGATATCCGCCGCCACCGGGTGAATCTGAGATACTGGGTTTAGAAATCGCTGGCACCGTTGCAAGGATGGGCAGTGCCGTGAAGGGGATGGCTGAAGGCAACCGCGTTTTCGGGCTCGTCGGTGGTGGCGGTTACGCCGAGCAAGCCGTCATTGATTACCGCATGGCGATGCCGATTCCTGACGACTGGACTTTTGAACAAGCCGCCGCGGTGCCTGAAGTATTCTTTACTGCCAACGAAAATATCTTTACTTTAGGCAAATTGTCGGCTGGTGAAACAATTTTGATCCATGCAGGTGGTAGTGGTGTTGGCAGTGCCGGAGTCCAAATCTCGCATCATGCTGGTGCGACTGTCTTTGTCACTGCAGGAACATCCGAGAAAATAGATAATTGCAAGGCACTCGGTGCAGCAGAGGGTATTAACTATAAAGAAAAGGACTTCGTTCCTGAAATTGGACGTTTGACAGATGAACGAGGCGTAGATGTGGTTTTAGACTTTATCGGAGCTCCCTATTTTGAGCGGAACCTCTCTATACTTAAAACAAAGGGTAGACTCTTGCAAGTCGGGTTAATCGGTGGCACAACCACAGAAATTAACCTTAGCACAGTGATGCGCAATCGTCTCCAAATTATAGGTTCGGTTATGCGTCCACAATCCATTGATGAAAAGATCGCTATCACACAGCGTTTTATGGAGCGGTGGTTACCTGAGTTAACGCGCGGTACGCTTCAGCCGGTTATCGACACTGTTTTCCCATTAGCACAAGCACAGCAGGCACATGAATATATGGAAGCCAATCTCAACTTTGGTAAAATTTTGTTGAAGGTGAGGTAGAAAAAAATGAAGGAGCTGCACCTTACAAAACACTAATAGTTATCAGTTGTCGGTTAAGAGGGCGATTTGATACAACCAAGTTTCTCTTTAACTGAAAACCGAAGGCTGAAGACTCTTAACAAGGCAATTAATTATTTTTAAAAGAGACAGGAGCAAACACAAACCGGTGCGTATCCGATTCAGGCTTGGTATTACACTAAGCATTCAAATTCTCATCTTTTTAGTATGTATAAGCAGTGCTTCCGCTGAGATTACCCAAGTTACATCAACCGATGGAATTACTCTTCAGCTCACCCTACCGGAACTGGTTACATCCGATATCGTTCGAGACAATGTCCGTTATCAAGAGGTGCGTTACGCTGACTGTAATTTCACCAATGAGCCGGGGAATCCCAAAGTTCCAGTCACACGCGTCATGCTGGGTATACCTGCGACAGCTACGATTGAGGCAGTTAATGTTTCTGCTGCACCTGTGGAGACACGCAGCAATGTGCGTCTCAGCCCTGTCTCAATTTTCGACATCGATGAACGTGATTCACAGCACTCAGCATCGCAGCGTTGGGTGGAAAGTGGAAGCGTGTATCGGTCGAAAGGGAGCGCCTCTTTTCGGGCGAATTCTTCGTATCCCGGACACCCCCTTGCCCGAGTTGTCCGAGAGGGTTATATCCGCAGTCAACGCGTCATCGCTTTGACATTGTACCCTGTCCAATATATCCCAAGTGCCCGCCGTTTGCAGGTCTATTCACGCCTCACCGTGAACATCCGTTTTTCTTACGGCAAGAATAGCCGTCAGCCGTCAGCCGTCAGTCGTCAGCAAGAAAACGTTCATTTACCAGAAACCTCTTTACTGACTGCTGATAGCCGAAAGCCGATAGCCATTCCCGCCGAATCTGAAGCGTTTGAGCGTGCATTTTCACATCAACTCCTTAATGCCGAACAAGCCGCTCGTTTCCGCGCCCCCCGACCCCTAATACCTGCAGCACCGACACTCGTTCCGAACGGCGGGAGTGAAACACGCTATAAGATATCTGTCGAGGAGACAGGAGTCTACGCCGTAACGGCGGCATCGCTACAACGCGACTGGGGGATAGAACTCATCGGGATTGACCCTGCGAGGCTTCGACTCACGCAGGGAAACAGAGATATTCCAGTTTACATCAGTGGCGCGGCGGATGGCAGTTTTGACGCAACGGATGCTATCTTTTTCCTTGGGCATAAACCCGGAAATCGATATAGTCGTTGGAATATCTATTGGCTCACAGTGGATAATAGTGGACGTATTCCGGCTCGGATACCGCAAGTTACCGCCAATCCCACGGACCAGACAGCAACACAAGTGCCTACCTTCCGCTCTAAGGTGACTTTTGAGGAGGATTACCTAACGAGTAACCTTGAATTTGTCCATACTGAGACTGTTTCACCCGGCGATAAACACGGTTGGTTTGACGCACTGGACTTCTGGTACTGGGACGGTATCAAAAATGGCGGTGATTCTGCCGAGATGCGTCTTGAGTTTCCGCTTTACGATGTCGCGAAAAGTTTCGATCCGCCACGCATTTCCGTTGACTTGCAGGGTGGGACACCGGTATCACATGAAATTTTGGTTTCTATTAACGGGGTCCGAATCCAATTCGCTAAATGGGAACAGCAGGATACGCTCACTGTTGAACGCACCTTGCGTACTTGGGATACACTCAAGGACGACAGGAACGGCGAACAGAACGTCCTATCCTTCGCTCGCGTTGATGATAATGTTGACGATGATACCACCCGATATCCGTATCATGTCTATCTCAATCGTTTTTATGTCGAGTATACCCGTCTTTTCCGTGCGGTTGCAAATGAGTTGTGGTTCATATCGCCGGAACCGGAAACTGATTCTCGAACCCGTCTCCCCGGTGCGCGTAAACTTCAGTACAAAGTTGAGGCGTTCCGTGATCCGAGCGTACATATCTTTGAGACGGATGGAATACATCTTACAGCCCGGATGCAAGGCGTTCACATAGAGTCAAATACAACACATACGGGTTCGTATAACGCGCTTTTTCAGGTGCTTGATACTCGAAGGACGCAATTTATTGCTGTTTCCAGCACTGCTCTGCGTCAACCGACACGCGTTGATATCGTCGCACCTACGGACTTAGCGACTGCGGTACACGGTGCTGATTATCTGATTGTGACACACTCCAATTTCTTGTCTGCCGCACAGAGATTAGCGGCGTGGCGCGCAACGCCTGGCGGTGGAGGATACCGCACAAAGGTCGTCACAACTGACGATATTTACAATACGTTTGGCGATGGGAGTGTCAGTCCGAAAGCACTTAAAGCGTTTCTAAAGCACGCCTATCAATCTTGGGCACCGCCAGCACTGACTTATGTTGTCCTCTTTGGCGATGGCACCTTCGATTTTCGCGGTGTGGACACCGAAATCTATTCCGAGGCACCCGAACTTATTGGATATATCCCAACGCATTATATCCGAACCGACTCTTTTGGTCGTACCGCTGCTGACCACTGGTACGCGACCGTCTCGGGACACGATGAATTCACCGATTTCTATATTGGTAGACTCAGCGTCGAAAACCTTAACCAAGCCGATGCGATTGTTGATAAGATTGTGGCTTATGAGCAGGCACCACCCAATGGAGACTGGCGGAGAAGGATTATCTCTGTCGCTGACGACGAGGTCAGCAACTCTGGCGATTTTATCTTCAAGAAAAGTCTTGATGAAATTGCGAAAGATCACACCCGCTTAGGCTATGAAACCGTTGAGGTTTTCCTTGAAGATGTTATTGATCAGGTTGAGGCACACCCAGCGGATTATCCAGACCTCTTGCCACAACGCGTTGCAAAAGATAGGATCATTGAAGCACTTGGAGAGGGCGCCGTGCTCGCGCAATATGCTGGACATGGCGGGAGAATCGTCTGGGCACACGAAGCAATCTTTGATAACGCCTCTGTTGATCAGGTTGAAGAAACCGCCAAGATTCCTTTCATGTTAGTTCTCAGTTGTTATAATGGCTATTTTGATAAACCCGGTGAACCCAGTATGGCAGAGAAGTTACTGCGGAAAGAGCGGGGTGGTATCATCGGTATGTTGAGCGCGACGCGTCTTACTTATGGCAGAGGAAACGATGCCCTCAACCGAATCATCTTTGACATGCTTTTTAAACGCAACATCCGACAACTGGGTCCCTTGAGTTTTGATTCAAAAGTTGAACTGCTGATGACAGAGGGTACGAGTCAGATTGATGTCATGATGGAATATACGCTTTTTGGTGATCCTGCCCTACAGATTGCTATTGCCAACGGTGAAATTCGGCCCACTATTGAGACGAAAACAGTCGCGCCGGGTGATACTCTCCGAGTCGCAGCAGGGCATATTCAAACGGCTACTTACGATGCGGCAACCCGCACAAAACGCTTTACGACAGACTCTGCTTTTAATGGGACACTCACCGTTAAAGCCCTGTTCCCCGGGAAAACAGCGATTGCCCAAGGTGTTGCGGGCCCCGTCAGATACTACACTGGAGACGTGGTTCTGACAAAGACGCTAACTGTAAACCGAGGTGCTTATCCTGCAGTGACTTTCACTGTCCCACGGAACATTGCGAGCGGTGATGCTCACGTCGAATACTATGCGCAAAGCGACGCGACTGTCGCTGTCGGTGGTGATGGATTTACCGTCAACATCCCAAAAATTCTTAACATTCAACCTGAAGTGGTCAGTGAGGGCAAGTTTCGTATCTCTATCCAGATTTCCGATGAAAAAGAGGAACTGGCACAAGTGCTCTTGGATTGGCGTAATCCACAGAGTCGCGAATGGGAGAAGGTATCTCTCGTCCCCGCAGCCCCACCCTTGGCAAAGGATGGATGGTGGACGGTGCCTGAGCCGTTAAACGCCCCTACAGACGGTTCTGCCATCCGATATGACTTTAAGGTAACGGATATAGATGGGAATACGGTTGAAACTGGAAGACTCCAGTATTATCCTTATGTATACCCCAATCTTTTGGTTGTGGAGGCTGAGAGAGAGAGTAGGATTAGTTACGGCTATAACACCCAAACGAAACAGTGGTACCTCTCGGCGGATGTGCAGGTAGAAGGTGGTGATGGTGATATACAAACGCCCATTGAAGTGGCATTTTTTAGTGGTAATCCGGATGTTGACAATGATACGCTTGTTGATGACGATGTTGACCTGCTTGGGACTGCCCGGATTCAACCCAAAGACTGGATACAACGCAACCCGTTAGTGAACTCCGAAAGCGCGAAGAAACACCCCAGCAAAAACACTACAGGAAAAAGTGTTTATGAACCGGATCCTTTGAATACACTGCCGATCGCGACTGCTACTTTAAATCTGAAGAATCAATTGCCCTCCGGCACGCACGACATATTTGTCTATATCGATGTGACAAATACTGAAACGGATCAACCGGGCAAAGTACTCGAAAATGACGAGGAAGACAATATCGCTTACCGACGGCTTTCTGTTGACATGGGGGTGATCGGAAAAGAGGCTTCCTCAAGCCAAATTGTTAGTTTGGATCGAAACTGCCTTGTTACTGCACCTCCTGGAGCACTTCAAGGAACAACAGTATTGGCTATTCGTCCCTTGGACGAACAGGGATTTATCAATGTAGGGACTGGATTATCTATCCCCTACGCGAAAACCTCTGCCAAAAGCCCCCTTGCGGGGATGTCCAAGCGCGCACCGTTCCCTGGCGTTTCCGTTCACGGCTATGAACTCGTTGTTGACGCACAAACAGAATCTGAAATTAAACTAACCTCTCCAGTGGCGATTGACTTGAGCTTCGACCTCCGTACCCTTAGTGCTCAGCTCGCGCAAGAACTGCTGGGAGGTGTTGACTCTGAAGTGGTACCCTTGGGAGAAGGAACTGATAGATTAGGTGTTGCGGACACGATTAACACTGCTGTCGTATCCCATGCCCGTGAATTAGGCATCTATATGTTTAGTCCAACACTCGGAAATTGGACAAGACTTCCCTCTCAGCAACTCGCTGATGCCACGGGCACGTTACAGCAACGCATGCATGTGACAAATATAAGTGAAAAGAATATTGGGCAAAGCGAACTTCGCGAGGTAGATATCCAACCTGAAGGGACACGGACCGGCAAGTATGTGCTCTTTTTCACGGGTCCGCAAACGTATCGGCTTTTCCTTGCCCCTTCGGCGGAGGGTCCACAGGCACTTGATCCGTTGGAAGTTATCGCACCAATGGAACAACTCGCTAACTTCAGCACAAACTTCCGAAACTTTAGGCATGGATTCACCCTGAACGTGGAACTTGATTTTGACCTACCCTTCACTTTTGGTGATGTCTTAACGTTCAATATAACCTCCCTTGTGCAACCTGCTACGGATGTCGAAGCCGACATCGGCACACCGCAGCAAGAACTCCGTTGGTACGCATCTGGATTTAGAGATAGGAACCAAGGCACGGGAACCCTCAGTTACGTTGAACTACCACCAGATACTACTATGCCTGAAGATCGATGGGTCATCTTTTTCCTTAATAGCACTGAGTTTCAGGTTGAGGGTGAAAGAACCGGTGTTTTACGTTCCCAAGCCGATGGAAATCCATTCCGAGGAACAGTTGGAAAGTTGTTTTCATATCAACCTTACGGTTTACGTTTTCAAATCACACATGGTGATCGTCCCTTTGCTCCCGGTGACAGATTTCGATTTGAAACTCGACCCGTTGGGACCATTCGGGCAACGACAGATCGCCTGGGACCGATTACGCTGTTGCATACTGACGATACCGTTCCACCGGATATGCAGTTGACTATCGGTAACCAGCAACATTTCGTTCCCGGAGATGCCACAGATGCAGAACCCCTCATCGGAGCAACATTAACCGACCCAAGTGGACTTGATTACCTCACCCGACCGCTGTTGTTGGAAATTGGGAGTGCATTCGGGGAGTATGAACGTATTGACCCAGAAGCGTATCAGGTGACACATCACCCCGGCTCGAATCAACTCGTGTTGACATATCCGTCTCCAGAACTTGAACCGCGGGAATATGAGGTCCGACTCACCGCGAGTGATGTCCATGGAAACACCGATACAAAACGCATCACATTTCGGGTTCACGATACCTTGCAGCTGCTCTCGTTTCTCAACTATCCAAATCCGTTTCCGCGTAAAACAACGCTCACCTGCGAATTGACCGCGCCTGCTGATTCGCTCGCTGTGAAAATCTATACGCTGAGCGGACGACTCATCCGCGAACTCTCGGTTCCAGCAACTCCGGGATTTCTTATGGTGGAGTGGGATGGTAGAGACGCTGATGGCGTTGAGGTTGCAAATGGCGTTTACTACGCAAAACTCCGAGTTAAGCGTGAAGGCGAAAAAGACATAACTGAAATACTCAAAATGATGAAACTCCGTTGATAGTTTCAACCTTAACCAACAACTCGTGCTTTAGCAAAAGTATCTGTAGACGAGTTGTTGGTTAAAACCAAAAACAATGAAACATAAATCAAAGTTTAAAAGTGTGCTGAAGTCCATAAAATGTGCTAAAGTTATTCAAAATCCTTTCCCTCACTTCGGGACTTTAGCACACTTTAGAGACACTTGCAAACTTTTTGTCGTATCTATAATTGCGTTCTGTGTGGTGATTATTCCATCTGTTGATGCGAGATACACTGCCGATTTCCTAACACTTGGGGTTGGAGCGCGTGCACTTGGTATGGGCGGGGCAGGCACTGCTTTAAGCGATAATGCTTACGCACCGTATTGGAATCCTGCTGGGTTGGGACAACTCACCCGATATGAAGTCAGTTTCATGCATTCTACACTCAATGAAGCCGATGCTTACGATTTTGTCAGTTATGTCCATCCACTCAAAAAGCGAGGCGCGATTGGTGTAAGTTGGCTCCGTGTCGGTGTTGACGACATTCCTATTACCAGCTTACCGGTCGTCAGTCGTCCTGTCGGGCCCGCGAACCGTCCAGAGGTCGTCGGCTCCTTTAACAATACCGACAACGCTTTTCTTTTTGCTTCTGGTTGGAGGCTTCCATCCCGTTACGGTATTGATTTACATCTTGGTGGCACACTCAAACTCCTCTATATGAGTGGATATCGAAGTACGAACGCTATCGGTGGCGGTGCAAATATCGGTTTCATTGGGATGACAAACCCTGAAAAACCACATCAACTGATGCTTGGATTGCAGGTGAGCGATGTCTTTACGACGAAGCTCTACTGGAACACACCGCCACCATCGGCGGATCTTACATCGCACACTGAAACGATACTACCACACCTCAAAATCGGTATCGCCACGGTACATACACTCCCTATTTTCCGAAGTATGCTCATCCTTGCCTTGGATACCTACATCCAAAATCGGATTGGTCTGGAGATTGAACCTGACGTTGAGAAATCGGAGGGGAGTCCTGTTGAGTTGCATGCGGGTGCTGAATGGACACTCTTTGATCTACTTTCTTTACGGATTGGACTCTCGGAACGGAGTGGGAGTCTTGAGAGTGTTCGCCAATTGACAGCGGGGGTTGGGTTGAATCTCCGATTCGTCACGGGTGCCGGGGCAGGATTAGACTATGCGTTCGCGAACCATCCAGCATTGGGCGGCAGTCATCGTATATCTCTCAGAATTAGATTTTAGTAGTTGTCGGTTATCGGTTATCAGTTGTCAGTTAATTCTTTGATGATTTTATCCCAATCCCACACGACAATCGTGCCGTCTGTCCCTGTGCTGACGAGGGTTTTGCCATCCGGCGAGAACATCAGTGTTTCGACTTGTCCCGTATGCCCCTTGAGTGTGGTAAGTTTATCTCCAGTTGCCAGATTCCACAACTCGATTTCGCTTGTTCTAAGTCCAGTAACAAGCACGGTGTTATCTGGTGAAAACACTAAGGATATGGCACCGTGGGGCACTTCTTTAAAATGGCTCTGTTCACGACCGCCCAACAAACGGATTTTTTTCTCACTTCCCACAGCAAGCAGGGTGCTATCTGAAGAAAATGCTAAGGCTGTGATAGGGTCTTGATACGTAGTCCGAAACCCACCGCCGGGTATCTTCTTTGCTGCTTCATCTAAATCTTGTCCTGCAAAGAACGGGGCTAATGGAACACCCGTTTCTGGATCCCACATCTGAACACTTCCTCCCATAGTTCCACTGACAATCTTTTTCCCATCCGGTGAGAATGCCAAAGCATTGATTGTAGGCATTTGATGGGGCATCAAGCGTTGTGGATGTTCCAAAGCACCGTTTCGGTTCGGATTCTGTGGCTTCTTTTGCGCACTGTTTTCGTCTAAAAGAGGTATATCGCGACTCTTCTTTGTCGCTATATCCCACAAGCGAATCCTACCCAAACTCCCGAAGGCGACTGTTTTTCCATTAGGTGAGAACGTCAGATTTGAGGGACCGCTTCTTTCTGCCAGAGTCGCTATTTCGCGCCCAGTGCTTACGTCAATCAAGCGAACCAAGGGATCTGGCTTCTGTGTAGCGAGTATATGCCCTAAATCAAAGCCTGAATCAAAAATCATACTGATTTTTGTCCCGACGCTGGCGAGTTTTGTTCCATCAGGCGAAAATGCTGAAGTCCTGAGCCAATCGCTATGCGCTGTCGTTTGATTTATAGGCCCTCGCGATGTCTTCAGATCCCACAAGGTAATTACCCCGTTAAACGCTACACTTACAAGCGTTGCACTGTCTTTAAAAAAGGCGATTGATTTCACCAATCCTGTGTGTCCGGTAATACGGATCGTTAGCGGATCTCGTGTTTTGGTGTTCCAGAGTTGAACTGTACCGTCTGTGCTCGCGCTTGCGAGCGTTTCTCCATCGGGTGAAAACGCCAGGGCGGTAATACTGTTGAGATGTCCAGTAAACGTCGCGATCGGTTCGCCCGTGTCGGTATTCCACAGCTGCACGGTCTTATCGGTGCCCCCGCTGGCAAGCATTTTCCCATCCGGTGAGAATGCTAATACGTGTACCCAATCTGTGTGTTTCTGGAGGATAGTCGGTTCCTTGCTGGCGAGGTCCCATAATCTGACAGTTGAATCGGCACCTCCACTGGCGAGTTTTGTGCCATCCGGCGAAAATGCTAATGCCAAAACATGATTTTTCTGCCCTCTTCGACGGGGTGAAGGACGAAGTGAAGGGTTGTCTAACGGCATAAACGACAAATGTATGTGTCCTTTAAGGCTGAATAGTTTTTTACCAGTCGTTGTGTCCCACAAATGAATCTTCCCATCCTTCTTTCCAACTGCAGCTTTGTCGTGTGTGAGCGCGTAGGATTCGGGAAGCTCTATCCTTCCAGGTTTATGTCCTTCAAAATCTCTCCTATCTACCTTTCCAGTCTCAATATTAAGCGTACTAATTCTGCCTCCCCCACTACCCAAGTTGACAAGCGTTTTGCCGTCTTCGGAGAATAGAAGTACTGAAGCAGGGTGCTTTGCATCAGCGAGCGGCACTTTGCGACCTGTCGCTGTTTCCCATAATTGAGCTTCCGATTGCCAAAACTTTCCGCCGCCGCTTGCGATGAATCGTCCATCAGGCGAAAATGCGAGGGATTGGCACACGCCCGGGAACAGAGATATTTCCTTTCCTGTTCTTACATCGTACACCCACACACCGATATCACTGCCGACAGCGAGTTTTGTTCCATCAGGCGAGAATTGTAGCGCGTTGATGCCGCCCTTTCCGAGCCGCGCTTTTGCCGCTTTGGGGAGTGCCCATTGTGTATAGTCTTTGAGGGTTTGGTCTGTTTGAGCTTCAGCAAGATGATTTCCAATACTTAGTATTAGAAAGATGGAGGTGACGGTTATCCAAAAAATGAACGGCTTACTGCTGGACGGTGCAATGAATTTGAGATGGAAAACCTGCCGGATAGCATTTTTTGTGAGATGTGAGGTAATAGTGTTCACGTATTTTTGGCCTTTGCTGTATTACTTATCTTTTGCAGGTAAGCTTTTGATGATTTTATCCCAATCCCACACGAGAATTGTGCCGTCCTGTCCAGTGCTGACGAGTGTTGTTCCATCCGGTGAAAAGGCTAAGGTTTCTACTGCTAAGGTATGTCCATTGAGGGTCGTAATTTTTTCACCTGTTGTCATATCGAATAATTCGATTCTGCCGTCTCTAAGTCCGGCGATGAGAACAGTGTCATCGGGTGAAAACGCTAACGATCTGACACGTGGTACATCTTTAATGTGAGGCTGGTTACGGCTACCCAATAAACGGATTTTTTGTTGACTCCCGACGGCGAGTAATGCCCCATTTGAGGAGAACGCCAACGCTGTAATCTGATCTTCATATCTCACGGTAAAATTGAAAGGTCCTTGCTTATCATCCACCTCCTGTCCGGCGAGGAACGGAGCTAGCTCAACACCCGTTTCCGGATCCCACATCTGAACCTTTCCGCCCATGGTTCCACCGACAAGTTTTTTCCCATCTGGTGAGAAAATCAAAACCGTGACTTGATTTGACAATTGAGCCATTATATGCCGATGGGCCATCGCGTCATCATTGTTTTGTTCTAAGAGTGCGATAGTAAGCACATCGCTCGTTTCCGTATGCCATACATAAATTTTATCCAAACCGTGGAAGGCTACCGTTTTTCCGTCAGGCGAAAAAGTCATACCTACTTCTTGATTAATTCTGCCGCCAACTGGCTTTGTCAGGGTGGCTAATTCACGTCCTGTACGCACATCAGTCAAACGGATCAGGCGATCCGGCTCCCACGTGGGGGCGATCTTACTGTGACCTATGTTGAGAAATGTGGCGGATTTTGCACCGGCACTAACGAGTTTCGTGCCATCCGGTGAAAACACTGAAGTCATTAAGAAATCCCAAGGTTCTATCGTTTGGACCCCGGTTTTTTGTGATGTCTTCAGGTCCCAAAATGTAATTACGCCGTTAAAGGCAACGCTTGCGAGCGCGGAATTATCTCTAAAGAAGGACACTGCTTTCACCCACTCCGTATGTTCCATAATATTGAGGGGTAGCAATTCTCCTGTTTCTGTATTCCAGAACCGAATTGTGCCGTCCATACTTCCACTTGCGAGGGTACGTCCGTCTGGTGAAAATGTGAGTGCTACAATATTGTTGGTATGCGTAGTGAGTGTTGTGAGGTGTGCCCCAGTCGCAGTATCCCATAATTGCACAGTCTTATCGAAGCTCCCGCTTGCGAGCATTTTTCCATCCGGTGAGAATGCTAAAGTGTTTGTCCAGCCCGTGTGTTTTCGGAGGATAACCAATTCATCGTTGGTGAAAGTATCCCATAATCGCACCGTTTTATCCTTACCTCCACTGGCGAGTTTTGTTCCATCCGGTGAAAACGCTAAAGCTAACACAGAGTTGGGGGTCCCGTCTATAAACTGCACCTGATTTTCCTCTGGTAGAATCCCCTCATTTGCTTCAAATTGTAACCTTTCCTGAATCCGTCCTGCATGACCGCTGAGAGTTGATAACTTTTTGCCGGTCCTTGTGTTTCCGAGTTCGATGTTCCCATCCTGTCTACCAACTGCAAATTTATCCCTTGTGATAGCGTTAGATTGAGGCGAGTTTGTCCGGTTTACTGTTTCATTAATCTTCTTCACATTCCTCTCACCTGTTTCAACATCTAAACTGACAATGGTATCTTTCCAGTTACCCAAACTGACAACTGTTTTGCCATCTTTAGAAAAGTGCAATGCTGCGGCAGAGGGAAGCTTCTCAATGTGCGACATTTTCTGACCGGTGGCTATCTCCCACAGTTGAAGTCCGGGGCGGCCCCCACTTGCAAGGAATCGTCCATCGGGCGAAAAAGCGAGGAATCGGCACACACCAGGGAACATGGAAATCTCTTTACCTGTTTGAGCATCGTAAATCCATATACCGATGTTACTGCCGACTGCGAGTTTCGTGCCGTCTGGCGAGAACTGAAGCGCATTGATGCCACCCTTTCCGAGCCGCGCTTTCGCCTCTTTGGGGAGTGCCCATTGTGAGTAGTCTTTGCTGATTTCGTCTGTTTGTGCTTCTGCAACCAATGCTGAGACATCATCGGATTGCTGTTCACGGTTTTTGTTGTGCTTGTTTGATATATCAGGGTTTTTGAGTTGTGTGCGGGCATCGGTTTTGACCGCGAGTTTCAACACAAGTTGTGCCTCAATGATGTCAATCTTCATCTCTGAAGAGGCGTTGAAATTATAGGGTTGCTGGAAATGGATTGCGTATCGGTGGGTTCCAATACCGAGCATTAGCAAAACGACTGCTATTGTAGAAGCTGAGATTGCCCACGGGAGGAACGGTTTACTGCTGGTCGGCGCAATCGGTTTGATGCGGGAAACTTCACGCATGATGTTCTCGGTGAGGTTGGGTGTGATTTGGAAGTTTTCTAAAGCCTCTCTGATTATAGGCTCTTCCTTTTTTAGACGCTGCTGTGCGCGACGGAGACGACTCTTAATCGTATTTGCGGAGACACCTAAAAACGCGCCAATCTCTGGACACGACATCTCACCGAAGTAGTGCAGTGTGAGGACCGTACGTTCGCTCTCTTGGAGTTTCGCAAGCAATTTTTTAACGACATCTCGCTGTGCTTCTGCGGTTGTGCGTTCATTTTCCTCGGTGACATATCTGGAATACGCTGCTTGTTGTAACTGCTCGTTGTCTATCTCTTCCAATTGCTCCAGTGGCTCCGTTTTCAATTGCTTTTTACGGAGCCAAGATCTACAGCGATTTGCGGCAATCACATAAAGCCAACTCACGAAACGTTGAGGTCTCTTCAGTGTTGCGAGTCTCTTGTATGCTTTCAGGAATGTATCCTGTGTAATTTCCTCAGCAATGTGGAAGTCTCCAATTTTCCGCCACGCGAGGGCGTGAACCTGCTTTTGGTATTTTCCCACGAGTGTGGCAAAGGCGTTATCATCGCCTTCAAGGACGCGTTGGATGAGTTCAGCATCGTTGTTTTTCATGAGTCGTCTCCTCAAAAAGGTCATTTCGTCATTGTGCCTTTATATATGGTGACGCTGTTTAGAGGCGGCGCGGGTGCATAATTCTGAAAAAAACTGAAGTTTCATTTTTTTACTGCTGGTTGCTGAAGGCTATTAGGTTATGGACACACAAACTTTCCGAGAATTTTCCGAACAGATGCCCCTGTAGCGGAAGGTAGATTTCCAGCTTGTCCGTGGAGCGACTCGTTCGCCAGAATTGCAAACGCTATTGCTTCCTTCGCATCCGCTGAGATACCTGAGTTATCTACGGGTTCAACCGATGTATTCACTAACACTTCGCTAAGTCGTTGCATGATTGTCTGGTTGTGGACACCACCGCCGCTTACATAGAGTGTGTCTATTGGGTTCTGTCCTGTTCCAAATCGCTTGATATAGTCAGCAATCGTTTGGACTGTCAATTCCGTCAACGTTGCAATACAGTCGTTCTCCACAAGTTCGTATTTACGGCAAGCCTCCAGACATTCCATTGCGAAGGTGTTTCCGAAGGTCTCACGTCCAGTGGTTTTTGGGGGAAGGAGGTGGAAAAACGGGTGTTTTAGCCATTCGTTGATGAGTGGTTGATAAGGAGTCCCTTGTGCGGCACGCTGTCCTGCCTTGTCATAACGTTCTCTTCCGTCGGTTATCTCGTTCACAACCGCATCGATACACATGTTCCCCGGTCCTGTGTCTGCAGCGGAAACTGAATCGAACGATCCGTTGGCTGGGAGTACTGTGAGATTTGCAATCCCTCCGATGTTCAGCAGTCCTACTGTTTTAACGCTGTCGCGGAACAGCAGATAGTCCGGATACGATACTAACGGCGCACCCTGTCCGCCCGCTGCCATGTCTGCCACCCGAAAGTCGGCGATGGTGGGAATACCGGTTTCGTGTGCGATGACCGCAGGTTCGCCAATCTGCAGTGTCGATGGATTTTTAATTTTCCTTGCGGTTCGGTGAGGTGGGATTGTGTTTGGATCGTCAGGCAGGTGGTGAATCGTTTGACCGTGTGAACCTATGAGATGGATGTCGCTGGCGCGCATTCCGCTTTTTTGTAGAATGTGTTTGACAGCCTCCGCGAAAAGGTGTCCAATGTAAAAATTCATCTCACAAATATCGTCAACGCGGCTTGTATCGGGTTGGCAGAGGGCGAGGATTCGTCGTGGCACATCGGGTGGAAAAGGAAAAGTCTCAAAAGCAATTAAGTTTACTTCCGTCTCCAAACTGTGTCCGGTGATTTCAACGATGGCGGCATCAATGCCGTCAACAGAAGTGCCAGACATCAAACCGATAACGTACTTTTTGTCTTTTTTCAGGAGTTCATAAAATTCTATCATTTTTGTACCATTTCTATTTTGATGGTTATCATAAATAGTTGCCTGCAAACTGGAAAGTTTGCGCTACATTTGTTCTAAGCGTAAGCGTGATACTGTGTTGTATTTTCACACCATCTCTGAAGTTCTTCAGCCCACCGTGCCTGAATCTTATCGAATGACTCTCCATCTAACAAGGCATTTCGGAGCCAGCTGTTCCCTGCTAACCTATCAAAGTGCGTAGGGCGGAACGCAAATTGACCTCTGTATTCAGTGACTAAAGTGGATAACATGTGAATGGCTGTTTCTACCGGACGAAAACGTTCTCTATCGGTAATGTGAATCGCAACACCGTGACATGTCTGTTTCATAAACTTCGTATTTTCGGCGGCTGGTGCAGGTGTAAAAACAACAGGGCGGAACAGTACACCCGGTAGACTTAATGCATTTAGAGTGTCAGGCCACCTTTCCCCGTTGCACCAAGGCGCGCCGATATATTCAAAGGGCTTCGTCGTTCCGCGTCCCTCACTCATGTTTGTTCCTTCAAACAGGCACAAACCCGGATAGAGCGTTGCTGTTGTGAGCGTTGGCATATTGGGCGATGGTGGTACCCACGGCAAACCGGTCTCATCGTACCACATTCCGCGTCGGTATTTGTCCATCCATGCGACTTTTAATCGGCACGATGGCACGCGTTCCGCCTTCAGAAGCATCGCCAATTCACCGATTGTCAGTCCGTAACGAATCGGGATTTTATGGATACCGACGAACGATTCAAAACCGCTTTTCAACAGGGGTCCCTCTACAGCAGTACCCGTGATTGGATTGGGACGATCGGCAACAATGAACTCAATTCCGCAGTCATTCGCCGCTTCCATCGCATACAACAAGGTCGAAATATAGGTATAATAACGCGCACCAACATCCTGCATATCGTAGACGAGTAGATCAATGCCTTCAAGTTGGTCCGCTGTTGGACGCATTGATTGTCCGTATAGACTGAAAACCGGTACGTTTATATTTCCATTAGGCGTGTCAACGCTATTGATGGCGATACCGTCTTGGACAGCACCCCAGAGTCCGTGCTCTGGCGAAAAAATAGCGGAGAGTTGGCACTCCGAAATTTCTGAGAAAAGTCGGTAATTGCTCTGTAAGTTGTCGTCAACGCCTGTATGATTCGTAATCAGTCCAATTGATTTCCCTCGAATCCAGTCGAGTTCCTTTGTGAGCAGGACTGTCACGCCTAATTCCGTTTTTTGCGAGTTTGTTGTGGAAGACATAAGAGGTCTGGTGTTATGAAGGTTTTATATGACGTTGGGAAATTGAACGCTGCTGTTAGGTGAATAGAATATCATGAAACATCTTCCGAAATTCAATAATACCGCGCCGATCAGCATCGGGATGCACTCGATTCGTTAAGAGGATCGCCGCCAGTTTTCTTTTTAGACATATCCGTATTGAAGTGCCGGTGAACCCTGTATGGTAGAGGCACCCATCGTCTGCCACAGCCCAGCCGATGCAGCGGCGTTCGCCTTCTGCTGAGGCGACTTGTTGCATCTTTCGGAAACTCTCCGGACGTAATAGTTCACCTCCGTTGTTCATTAACGTCCTACAAAATTTGCCCAGGTCTCTTGACGTAGAGAAGAGTCCTGCATTACCGGAGATGCCGCCGAGGAAGTGTGCGTTTTCATCGTGAACCTGTCCGATGATGACTCCTTCACGCCAGTCATAGCGTTCATAGTTTACCATACGGCGTTCAAAGCTGTTAGAATCCTCGGTGGCTGCGCAGTACTCACGCCACGCTTGTGGTGGATTGAACCGCGTCCATTCCATACCGAGTGGCGCGAATATCCGTTCTTTCGCCAATTCATCTAACGATTGTCCGGTTACGCTTTCAAGGAGTGCCCCTAACACGATATACCCCAAGCAACTATATACGGCTTTCTCGCCCGGTTGAGATTCCAACGGTATCCCTCCAAGGTAGGAGATTACATCCTCGCGTGATGGTGCGCGTAGATAGACAGGTAGCCATGCGGGGAGTCCTGAGGTGTGCGTTAGCAGATGGTGAAGCGTTACATCTGTTTGTCTGAAATCCGGTAAATACTTCTCCGCAGGTGTGTTGAGACAAATTTTATTCTTCTCAACTAACTGCATGCACAGCGTTCCGACGACAATGGGTTTCGTCAGCGATGCTAAATCGAAGAGCGTCGTCTGGAACATGGGGAGCCGTTTCGGTTTTACAGATCGAGACCCGAACGCTTCATGATAGAGCACCTTTTTATCCGTAAGAACATAGGCGACGGCACCCGGAAACACCTTTTCCGTGATACTGTTCTCCATGAGGGTTGAAATTGTGTTTTTTAGCAATTGGATTTTCCTGCGTCAATCCAGTTTCTTATTAAGAGAAGCGTCTCTTGGACAATTAAATTGTTATAGGAACGGAAGGAGACATAAACCCGCTTTTTGTTTGACGGGTGGGCTACTTGTATGATACACTATCTGTTATATTTTTGTCAGTATTTTTCATCAATATATACCGAAATTCGGAGAATATACCATGCAATCATCCGTAAAAGAACTTCAAGAGATAATAACAACCGAGAAGCCTTGGGGTGGCTTCATACAGTATGTGCTCAACCAACCTGTCACTGTCAAAATTTTAGAAATTCGAGCAGGTGAGCAGGTGAGTTATCAGTATCACCACCACCGGAGTGAACTGTGGATTCCACTGGATGAGGGTGCCTGCTTAAAACTTGATGGTGCGATTCAGCGTCCAGAACGCATGGAACCTGTGTTTATTCCACGGGGGGCAAAACATCAACTCATCGGCGAATCTAAAGATTACCGGATACTCGAAATTTCGTTTGGGCAGTTTGATGAAGAGGATATCGTTCGCCTTTCAGACAAGTATGGAAGAGCTTAAGAAAAGGGAGATTTTTGTTGGACAGAGAACTGCGTTTTTCGGTTGATGATGGGGTGGACCTGTTTCCGCAAGCGGTGCAGGAGAAGGTTGATGCCGTTCTGCAGAAGGTTCAACTCTTGTTCCAGGAAGAAACATCAGCATCGCTCGCTGAGTTGGAAGGTGAACTGCGGGCGTGGACCCGGAGTCATTTCCAAGCCGAGGATATTGCTCAAGTTTCGGCGTTAGCTGCGCGTGCTCGTGAAGATTTCTCGGTGCTTCTCATCATCGGTGTCGGTGGGTCCGACCTAAGTGCTCGCGTCTTCCACGATTCTTTCAACCATCCGTATCATAACTTGCTGTCGGTTGAAGAACGCGGCGGTGCTCCCGAAGTCTATTTCACAGGCGATACCTTTGATTCACGCAAGCTTGTCGGCTTACTTGAGATGCTGAAATCGCGGAAACTTCTTCATAAGACGCTCTTCAATGTCATTAGCAAATCCGGCACGACGACCGAAACCATGGCGACGCTGATGATTATCCGTGATGCGCTTGATGATGTCAATTGGCAGCAACGCGTCCTCGCTACTACCGGATTGACCTCCGACAGTGTCCTGTTCCGAATGCATGAACAATCTCCTTTCTATGGTGGAACGCTACTTCCTGTTCCGGATGGTGTCGGTGGACGATTCTCTGCCTTCTCCTCGGTTGGTTTATTCTTTCTCGCTATGACGGCAGGAAAAGGCGAAACCCCGGAGACTCGAATCCGAGCTGCAATAGGAGGTGTACAGCAGGCACATGACAACTTCGACCTTCCTTGTGAACATCAGGCTAACATCGCCTATCAATTGGCACGATGGATTCATCTCGCTGAAGAAGTTGACAGAAAAGGGAATATTGTTTTTTACAACTACGCCGACAATAGTTCCCTCGGTGAATGGTTTGTTCAACTTTACACAGAATCTATTCAGGAGCGCGGCGGCGGTGCAAATGTCATAAACGCGAAGGGACCGACGAGTAATCACTCAATCCTCAACGGTATCATTGCCGGTCCCAGGGACAAGGTTATCCTATTTATCCATTGGGAGGAACTTGGTCCCGATTTGGTCCTCCCCATAGATGCTGGAATGGACAGCAACTTGATCGAGCTTGAAGGGCTATCCATGACGCAGATGCAAACTGCCTCCTATCGTGGGACTGCCTTGGATTTTAGTGAGAACGGCGTGTCCAATGCAACGCTAACTTTACCGAAACGTGATATCCGGTCTGTCTGTCAATTGATGCGTATCTTGATGGACACCATTGCCGTGAAAGGCAGGCTCCAAGGGTTGCATCTTGACAACGATAGTGGAAATGAGTTAACATACCTACAGGAGGGTGTTGAAGGCTATAAACGGAATTTTCGATCTTTTGCTTTGACCCCAAATGTGGACAACGAGTAGGTGATTGAGATGTAATCCCTTCTTGTGTATGCGTTTCCAGAATTTAAAAGCGTAAATACTTTGCAGGCTGTACCAAAATGAGGAATAAACTCTCTGCCTTAAAGTTTCATGATAAAATATTTATCGCTTACGGCTTCGTCTTCCTTGTGATGTTTGGCGTTGTCTTTGGCAGCACCAGTTTCCTAACTCGGCTCGCCTTTAAAAGAGAGGTTGATGCTTATATTGAGAAGCTTGAAGCCCAGATTTCAAACGATTATCAGGGTTTTCTTAACGAAATTCAGAAGCAGGTTCACGCGATAGCCTCGGACGTGAGGTTACACGACATTATAGAAAGGGGGGTGGAGTCGTCGTACCTTTATCTATCGGGACAGCAGTTTGATCTTTTAGAGTATGGTACTGCAGATGGAAAGCTGCTGTATCCGGACACGAGAGTGGGGAGAAGGACGGAGGTGTACACCTCCTCGGAAGACCAGGAAAGACATATACAACTCAGGCGTATTCCTGGGCAGAGCGATTTAGGACTACAGTATGTGGTTCAAGTAACAGAAGCGGGTGAGTGGGGATTTGTAAGAGGCGGCTACCTCCTACAGGACTGGTTGGAGAAGAAAGAAACGAGCATCATCCAGTCAGATGAGCATCCAATCTTTCTTGTTGGGAAACCGCAAATGTCAGACGCAGCGTCCTTCAACATCGAATCGAATGCGACACCAACGGATTGGCTTCCATTGAACAATGCCTCGCGATATGCCCGCCGCTCATTTCAGTCGCTTCCGAGTTCACAGGGACAAGGAAAAATTTCCTTACAAGGGACAGAAGAAACAGATGGGCGCTCTTTTACGGCTTTTCGGATAACCCCGTTCAACTCACCTTTCGCAACGACGCGTGAAATGCCGCCTGTTGAGTTGTTCGTCGCGTATTCACATGAGCGTCAGATGAAATGGCAGCAGCAACTTACGCTCACACTGCTTTTGAGCGGTATTGGTGGGTTGGTGTTGGTTTATCTGATTAGTTATATCATCAGTCGTCGGATTACGCGTCCTATTGCTGTTCTCCGTGAAGGAGTTGGGCACATTGCTGCAGGTGATCTCGATCATCGCGTTAAGATCCAATCACGAAATGAGGTGGGTCAGCTCGCCGAAGGGTTCAACCAGATGGCGCGAGACTTGAAGCAGGGTCTGGAGGAGCGTATGGCAGCGGAGCGTGCGGCAACATGGCGGGATGTCGCGCGACAGGTGGCACACGAAATCAAAAATCCGCTCTTTCCAATTCGGCTTTCCGTTGAAAATTTACAGCAAGCGAAATCAAACCCTGAAGTTTTTGAGCAAATATTTAGTGAATGTACGAACACCGTTATTGAAGAGGTGGATCGGATTGGAAAGTTAATAGATGAATTCCATCAATTCGCGCGGATGCCGAAGCCACAGAAAAAGCTGAGCCAACTGAATAACATTGTGAGATATGTGTTGGCGTTATACACCGGTAGGCAGATACCAGATCTGAAGCAGGAAGCTGATGTTGCAATGGCAATTTCGGAGGACGGAAACCCGGAACTACTGGATTCTTCTGAGAAGTCTTGGCTTGAAAATATCTCCAAGATTAAGGTTGAAACCGAGTTGGATACACTTCCGAAACTCTTTATTGACCCGGAACAGGTCGCGCGGGCACTCGGAAATCTGCTAAAGAATGCGATTGAAGCCATGCCGGAGGGTGGAATGCTTAACGTCAAAACCTCTTTTACGCTGAGCACATCGCAAGAAGATTCAAACGGGAGACCGAGGGAACTGGAGGACAGCGAAAACGTGAGAGACGAAGAGAATGTAGACATAGATGTTCCTGGCACCGTTACGGTTGAAATTGAAGATACTGGCTGCGGCATGTCCAACGAAACTATGGCTAATATCTTTGTGCCTTATTACACCACAAAATCAGAAGTGAATGGGACGGGTCTCGGTATGCCGATTGTCGGAAGAATTGTTGCAGAGCACGGTGCCAAAATAGATTTTCAGAGTGAACAGGGTGTAGGGACAACGGTTCGCGTCCATTTTCCGTGCAACCAAGGTGTTGATTCCGAAGAATTAGCCTCGGAAATTGAGGAATTGATGCCGCTTCAAAGTTTCGTTCCGGAACTGGAGACGATAGATCAGAGGACAGACGCAGAAAATTAAAACTATCTGTTTTTTAAACACTTTGCCTTAGGACAAAAGAGATGGAAACTATTCTGATTGTAGATGACGAAAAAAATATACTCAAGATGTTGTCGCAAGGACTCAAGATGCGAGGGTATCAAGCCCTAACGGCTGCAAATGGTGAGGAAGCATTGCAACAGTGTACGAAGTCCGATGTGGATCTTGTGTTATTGGATATCCGTATGGAAGATGGAATGGATGGTGTTCAGACGCTTGTAAAACTTCGTGAACGTCATCCAGAGTTAAACGTTGTGATGATGTCCGCACAACAGGATATCGAGATTGCTGTTAAGACAATGGAACTCGGTGCGAAACGGTATATCACAAAACCGACTACTATCGATAAGATCCTCTCCAACGTTCAGCCGTTTTTGGAAATATCGCGGTTATCGCAAGAAAATGAGATCCTAAAGTCGCAGATTGCACCGACCGATGAGATGGTGGGTGAGAGTGCTGTTATTTCGCACCTTCGCTCACAAATTGAACGGGTTGCGGGAAGCAAACTCGGTGTCTTAGTTTCTGGTGAGAATGGGACTGGCAAACAACTGGTTGCCAATGCCGTTCATCGGCAGAGCAGGCGTGGCACGAAAACCTTTATTCCACTCAATTGTGCCGCCTTACCCGATGAACTCATAGAGAGTGAACTCTTTGGACATGAACGCGGGGCGTTCACTGGTGCGGATTCTCGAAGACAGGGTCGTTTTGAACTTGCGGACGGTGGTACCATCTTTCTCGATGAGATTGGGGATATGAGTTTAAAGGCGCAAGCGAAGGTCCTCCGCGTCATTGAAACTGGTGAAGTCGAGCGTCTCGGTGGCAATCAGATTCGGACGGTAGATGTACGCATTATCGCAGCAACAAACAAGCATCTTCCCGAAGAAATTGAAAAGGGACGATTCCGACGGGATCTTTTCTATCGACTCAATGTTGTGCCGATTACGGTGCCGCCGCTTCGGGAACGGATGGAAGATGTTCCGCTGTTAGTCCAATACTTTGCTGAGCGTTTACAATTGAATATGGCATCTACCCCAAAAGTTATTGACCCAGGTGCTTACGCTGTGTTTCAAGGTTACAGTTGGCCCGGGAACATCAGGGAGTTGAAAAACATCGTTGAACGGCTCCTGATTATGGTAAACCGAGACGTTGTGATGGCACCCGATGTCGTCGAAGCGTTATCGCTGGTTTCTCAACCTTCTTTATCAAACAACGCTTCGGGGGTCGTTCTGGATCCGAGTGTCTTACAGTCCACTTTGGGTACATCGCTCTATAAACCGGGGACAGCACTGAGTCAGATGATGGATTCTGCGGAGGCGGAGTGCATCCTTGCAGCACTGGAAGAAAATAAGTGGAATATCCGGCGGACGGCAGAAGCGTTAGAGGTTGAACGCAGCAACTTGTACAAAAAAATGAACAAGTATGGTATTTCTCGTCCGAGTTCTGGCAATTAAAGAGGTGTGTAACCTCGGACTATCGTCCCTTACGGAGTATTTGGACTGACAATGCTACGGAAAAACATCAACGAAAACGGTGGGATGACTTGGCTTCAGCTGCTTATCCTTATTGTCATAGTAGTCGTGATTGGTGTACTCACTTTTCCACCTTGGTTGGAATATCGTAAAGTGGGTACGGCGGATGTAGATGTGGAAACGATTGCCGTTGCTATCAAGAAATACCACAGGCACACGGGCGAGTATCCAACACGTTTAAACGCGCTGATAGCGGATCCGGGCGTTGAGGGATGGCGTGGCAGTTATCTGGAGTCTATCCCTGAGACACCCTGGGGCGGGAACTATGTCCTTCACCAGGACACCTATAAAGTAGGGATTGCGGAAAGTCACCCGCGCGTTCCCGAAAAATATCGAATCGGTGGTGTTGCAGAAATTAGCAGAGTCTACCATGCCGACGCGCACCTCGGTGAGAAGTATTGGTGGTAATTAGTTGTCGGCTATCGGCTTTCAGCCGTCGGCTGTCAGTTAAAAGATACGCTGTGGTAGGTATAACAAAGGCAACTGCCACAAGAAGTTAACTGACTGCTGATTGCTGATGGCTAATTTGTAGAAAACATTGCTGACAACTGGAGACTAACAACGATAAAAAATATGTGGGTGTTTATTTTTTTCTTCGGTTTAGCAATTGGCAGTTTTCTCAATGTCTGTATCTATCGTATTCCACGCGCGGATATCTCAATCCACTCACCACGTCGTTCCTTTTGCCCTGAATGTGGTAATCCCATAAACGTTTACGACAATATTCCTGTTTTGAGTTATCTGCTTTTGCGGGGAAAATGTCGGCAGTGTCGCGCAAAAATTTCAGTGCTATACCCGTTGGTTGAACTTGCAACGGCAGGGCTGTTCCTTGGGATGTACTATCGTTTCGGGTTGACCCTCGAATTTCTGCTCGCGCTCGTTTTCGTTGCGGTCCTGGTACCAATTTTCGTAATTGATGCCCAGTTCTATATTATTCCGACTGTTCTTGTCTGGACAGGACTAATTCTCTGTTTAGGTATTGTCGGCACAATCGCGTATCAACGCGCTGATATTTGGTACCTGCTCACGCGGATCATTGGTGCCGTTGCTGGTCGTATAGTATTTTGGTTGATTGCTGTAATTGGAAGAAAAATCTATCGCAAGACAGCAATGGGTGGTGGCGACGTTGAACTGATGACTCTCAACGGATTGGTCCTCGGTGCATGGCCCGAACTGGCGATGGTGATAGGCTTTTCTTCTCTGAGTGGTGCAATTATTGGTAGCGTGCTTATTGTTTTTAAAAAGAAGAAAGGTCTTCAAAGTGAGATCCCTTATGGTCCTTTCCTCATTGGTGCTGCTGTGCTTGTGCTTTTATGGGGAGATGGGCTTTGGCATCAGTACTTGCAGTTTGTTGGGTGGAATTAATTGAGGGTGTTTCATAAATCATTAATATTCTATCGAAAGACAGTTTTAATGTGTGTG